>NZ_CAXGSH010000122.1:0-9271 GCF_964012375.1 uncultured Salinisphaera sp. | reverse complement strand
GACCGCGACGACTTCGCCGCGCTGAGGCTTTTCGGCCGCCGTATCGGGAATGACGATACCCCCGGCCGTCTTCTGCTCTTCCTCGAGCCGCTTGATGACGACACGGTCATGTAAAGGACGGATATTCATGCCACCCTTCTCCTCGAAACGTAGGTTGTTGATCAAAAAACTTCATGCCGACGTGCCGTTTTCGGCCGCCGGGAGAAACCGCCACCATTGACGATCTCAATCACCGCCATTGATGCGGCCGTGGGATCGCCTTTCAAGAGCGCGCCTCTATTTTTTTATTTCCGGCGCTCCTCGCAGCGACCCGATCGAGGCCGGATTTGAAAGGGCTTCTTGTCACTTTGCACTGCAGCAATTATCTTGTGACCGTCAATCACCTCGCCAGCACGACGCTGGCGAAACTGGAGGGATCAATGGCCGAGAACATGCCACGCCGGGTCGCCATCGTCGGCGGTGCCCGTATTCCGTTCTGCCGCTCGAACACCAAATATTCGCATCAGTCCAATCAGGACCTGCTGACCGCCTCGTTCAAGGCGCTGTCCGAAAAATACAAACTCGCCGGCAAGAAGATCGGCGAAGTCGCCGGCGGCGCCGTGCTCAAACACGCCCGCGACTTCAACCTGACGCGTGAAGCGGTTCTCGGTACCGATCTCGACCCGCACACTCCGGCCTTCGACGTACAGCAGGCCTGCGGCACCAGCCTCGAGGCCACCCTGCTGATCGCCAACAAGATCGCCATGGGCCAGATCGATTGCGGCATCGCCGGCGGCGTGGACACCACCTCCGATGCCCCGATCGCCATCAACGAGGATCTGCGCAAGATCCTGCTCGACGTCAACCGCGCCAAGACCGGCGGCGAACGCGCCAAGCTGCTGGCCAAACTGCGCCCGCGTCATCTGGTGCCGAACTTCCCCGGCGTGTCCGAGCCGCGCACCGGCCTGTCCATGGGCGAGCACTGCGAGCTCATGGCCAAGGAATGGAAGATCTCGCGCAAGGCCCAGGATGAACTGGCCGTGGCCAGCCACAAGGCGGCGGCCCAGGCCTACGTCGACGGCTTCTACGACGACCTGGTCTTCCCCTATCTTGGCGTGGAACGCGACAACAACCTGCGCCCGGATACCAGCGTGGAGAAGCTGGCCAACCTCAAGCCGGCCTTCGACAAGGAAAACGGCACGCTCACCGCGGCCAACTCCACGCCGCTGACCGACGGCGCGTCCTCGGTGTTTCTGTGCAGCGAAGAGTATGCCGAGGCCAACGGCCTGCCGGTGCAGGCGTTCTTCACGCCCTATTCGCGCACCGCGGCCGTGGACTTCGTCGACGGCGGCGAAGGCCTGCTGATGTCGCCCACCTATGCCGTCGCCGACATGCTTGACGCCGCCGGGCTGACCCTGCAGGACTTCGATTTCTACGAAATTCACGAAGCCTTTGCTGCACAGGTTCTGTGCACGCTCAAGGCGTGGGAATCCAAGAAATACTGCAAGGAGCGTCTGGGACGCGACACGCCGCTGGGCTCGATCGATACCAGCAAACTCAACGTCAAGGGTTCCTCGGTCGCACTCGGCCATCCGTTTGCTGCCACCGGCACCCGTATCGTGGCCACCCTGGCCAAGATTCTCGACGAGAACGGTGGCGGGCGCGGCCTGATCTCGATCTGTGCGGCCGGCGGTCAGGGCGTAACCGCGATTCTGGAAAAGCCCTAGCAGTACGGGCGCGCGATCAGCGCGCCCCGCTCCTGCACTGAATTAAAGACGGGCTTTCGAGCCCGTCTTTTTTTTGGGCGCCCGGTACTTGTCTGCGCCGAATGGATACGGGACAGTACGCGATCAAGCTGGCACGATCCCAAAACGATGCCGGCCCTACCTATCACAAGACTCGGCACGAATAGTGCAAGACGCTCACGAAGCCGGTAACGGCGCTTGTGATCGCCATGCGTGGCAACACCACAGGGGGAACAATGAAGGATAGCCAGACGATGACCCGCTTTATCTCCGGCGGCATACAGCCATGACTGTGGCGCGCGAACACTGGGGCAGTCGCCTGGGCTTCATCATGGCCTCGGCCGGCTCGGCCGTCGGTCTCGGCAACGTCTGGAAATTCCCCTACATGGCCGGCGAGAACGGCGGCGGCGCGTTTCTGATCATCTATCTGGGCTGCGTCGTCTTTTTCGGCTTCGCGCTGGTGATGGCCGAACTGCTCATCGGCCGCATGACCCAGAGCAACCCTGTCGGTGCGTTTCGCAAGCTGGGCGGGCGCGGTTGGCCGATGGTTGGAGCGATGGGCGTGCTGACCGCCTTTATCATTCTGTCGTTCTATATCGTCGTGGCCGGCTGGACCCTCGCCTATATCCTGTTCATGGGCGAGAACACCTTCAGCGGGCTGAACATCGATGAAAGCACCGCAATCTTCAACGGCTTTGTCGCCGCGCCTATCCAGCCGCTCATCTATGCCGCGATCTTTACCGTGCTGATGGTCGGCGTGGTGCTCGGCGGCGTCGCCTCCGGTATCGAGCGCGCATCCAAATGGCTCATGCCGTTGCTGTTCGTTCTGCTCGTGGTGCTGGCTATCCGTGCAGTCAGCCTGCCGGGCGCCGGTGACGGGGTGGCGTTTTATCTGATGCCCGACTGGAGTCGGGTCACCGCGAGCACCTGGGGCGGCGCGATCAGCCAGGCCTTCTTCTCGCTGTCGCTGGGCATGGGCGCCATGCTCACCTATGGCTCGTATATGTCGCGCGAACAGAATCTGCCCCGCGATGCGTCGCTGGTCGTAGGCCTGGACACGCTGGTCGCCCTTCTCGCCGGCCTGGTCATCCTGCCGGCGGTATTCTCGGCGGGCATGGAGCCCAGCGCCGGCGCCGGCCTGACCTTCATGACCCTGCCAACGGTATTCGCAGAAATGCCGGCCGGTGCGATATTCGGGCTGGCCTTCTTTGTGCTGTTGGCGATCGCCGCCCTCACCTCGGCGGTATCGCTGCTGGAAGTGGTGGTCAGCTATCTGGTGGACGACAAGGGCTTCACTCGCGCCACCGCCGCCAGCACGGCCGGCGTCGTGATCTTCTTACTGGGCATTCCCATTTCGCTGTCGCAGGGCATCTGGAAAGAAATCACGATCGCCGGGATGACCTTTCTCGACTTCGCCGATTTCTTGACCGCCCAGGTCATGATGCCGATAGGCGGTCTGCTGATCGCGCTGTTCGTTGGCTGGCGCCTGGGGCCGCGCGCCGTCGAAGCGCTGAAGTCGCATCCGGATCAACGCTTGCCGCTGGCCGGGCTCTGGCTGTTCATCCTTCGGTTCGTCGCACCTCTGGGCATTGCATGGATTCTCGCCCAGGGCTTATTTGAGTAACGTCATCCGGGCTGCGAGCGCAGCCCATTCAGGGGGATTCGATCATGGAAACACTCACGAACGCACTGAGCACGATCAGTAGCTGGGTCTGGGGCCCGGTGATGCTGATTTTGCTGCTGGGTACCGGTATCTATCTGACCGTGGGCCTGCGTGGCATCCCGCAACGCAAGCTCGGCTACGGGTTTTCCATGCTGTTTGCGGGCCGCAAGCAAAGCACGGAGCCCGGTGACATCACCCCGTTCCAGGCGCTGGCCACCGCACTGGCCGCCACGGTGGGTACCGGCAACATTGCCGGCGTGGCCACCGCGATCCACCTGGGCGGCCCGGGCGCGATCTTCTGGATGTGGGTGACCGCCATCGTCGGCATGGCAACCAAGTACGGCGAAGCCGTGCTGGCCGTGAAGTACCGCGAAACCAACGCCGAGGGCGCCTACGTGGGCGGGCCCATGTACTACATTCGCAACGGCCTGGGCGCCAACTGGAAATGGCTTGCCTTCCTGTTCGCGCTGTTTGCCACCGTGGCCGCCTTCGGTATCGGCAACACCGTGCAGTCCAACTCGGTATCGCAGGTATTCGACGAAACCCTTTCGGTGCCGCGCTGGATAACCGGACTGGTGATGGCGACCGCCGTATTCGCGGTGATCATCGGCGGGCTCAAGCGCCTGGCCAGTGTGACCGACAAGCTCGTTCCGGTGATGGCAGTGATCTATGTCATCGGCGCGGCGCTTGTGCTCTTGCTCAACGCCGGGGAGATTCCCGCCGCGATCGGCCTGATCTTCTCCGACGCATTTACCGGCACCGCAGCAACCGGCGGCTTCGCCGGCGCCGGTATCCTCATGGCGATTCGTTTCGGCGTGGCCCGCGGCATCTTCTCCAACGAGGCCGGCCTGGGCAGCGCGCCTATCGCCCATGCCGCCGCGCGTACCGACAGCCCGGTGCGCCAGGGCGTGGTCGCCATGCTGGGCACCTTCATCGACACGATCGTGGTCTGCACCATGACCGCGCTGGTGATCATCGCCACCGGCGCGTGGTCGTCCGGTACCACCGGCGCGCAGCTGTCCGCGGAAGCGTTCAATGCCGGCATGCCCGGCCCCGGCCACTTTATCGTGAGCTTCGGCATGGTGGTCTTCGCCTTTTCGACCATGCTGGCCTGGAGCTACTACGGCGAACGCACCGCCGAGTATCTGTTCGGCTCGCGTATCGTCATGCCCTACCGGCTGATCTGGGTGGTGGCGGTATTCGTGGGTGCCGTGGCCGAGCTGGATCTGGTCTGGCTGATTGCCGACGTCATGAACGCGCTCATGGCCATTCCCAACCTCATCGCGCTGGTTCTGCTCGCGCCGGTGGTGTTCAAGCTGACCCGCACGTATTTCGATAAAGCATAAGCATCTGCACAAGCGGTAGAATCGGGTACGGGATGCAGCCGTTCGGTTGCATCCCGTACCATTGCCCCTAAATATCGTAGCCCGCGAAACGATAGCGAGAGGACATCATGAATTCCCGCCGCGCGCAGCGCCCGATCGGTGTGCTTTTCACCAATCTGGGCACCCCCGACGACACCTCCGTTCCTGCCGTTCGCCGCTATCTGGCCGAATTTTTGAGCGACCGCCGCGTGGTCGATCTCAATCGTGCGCTCTGGCTGCCCATTCTGTACGGCATCATCCTCACATTCCGGCCCAAGAACTCGGCCGAAGGCTATCGCTCCGTCTGGACCGACGAAGGCTCGCCGTTGCTGGTCTACGCGCGCCGCCAGGCCGAACGTATTCAGGCGCGGCTCGATCAGGAAGTCGAGCGCCCGGTGCATGTGGCGCTTGCCATGCGCTACGGCAATCCGTCGATTGAGGCCGGCCTGCGCGAGCTGGATGCGGCCGGCTGCAAACAGGTCCTGGTCCTACCGGCCTATCCGCAGTATTCCGCGACCACCGTCGCGACCACCTTCGACAAGATCGGCGAAGTACTGGCCGAGTGGCCCGAGCCGCCCGCGCTGCGCCAGATCAACCGCTATCACGACGAACCGGCCTATATCGAAGCGCTGGCCGCATCGGTGCGTGAACACTGGGCCGAGCACGGGCGCGCGGAAAAGCTGGTGCTGTCTTTTCACGGCATCCCCAAGCGCTATGTAAAAAACGGCGACCCCTATCCGCGCGATTGCGGTATCACCGCCCAGCTGCTGGCTGCCGAACTCGGGCTGTCGCGCACCGAATACAAGGTCTGCTTTCAGTCACGCTTTGGCCGCGAGCCCTGGCTGCAGCCGTATCTGGACGAGACCATGAAGGCCTGGGGCAAGGCCGGCATGAAGAGCGTGGACGTAATGTGCCCGGGCTTTTCTTCCGACTGCCTGGAGACGCTGGAAGAGATCAAGGAAGAAAACCGCGAATATTTCGAAGAAGCCGGTGGCGGTTCCCTGCGGTATATTCCCGCCCTCAACGACCGCGAAGATCACGTGGAGATGTTCACCCGCCTGATCAAGCGCGAACTTTCGGGCTGGATCTGACCGCCGGGCGCTGGCGCGCGCCGGCGCCGAGCCCTGCCCCCAGAGGATAATCGACGCCATGGAGTTGATCGCCGACTTTGCCATGAATTACGGCCTGTTCCTGGCCAAGGCCGTGACCGTGGTCATTGCCCTTGCCCTGGCCGTGGGCTGGATACTGAGCCTGATCGGCCAGGCCCGGGCCGAACGCGACGGCGACCGGCTGAGCATCACCCACGTCAACGATCGCCTTGATCGTATGGCCGAAACGCTCAATGCCACCCTGCTCAACGACAGCGAGCGCAAGGCCCGCGCCAAGCGCAAGAAGGTAGAAGACAAACAGCGGCGCAAGGCGGAGAAGCTGGGCAAGCGGCATGAGCCGGCCCGCCTGTTCGTGCTCGACTTCGACGGCGATATCCGGGCCTCGGCGGTGGAGTCGCTGCGCGACGAGATTACCGCCGTCATGCAGGTGGCCGAGGCCGGCGACGAGGTGCTGGTACGGCTCGAGTCCGCCGGCGGCATGGTCCACAGCTATGGTTTGGCCGCGTCGCAGCTGGCCCGCCTGCGCGACGCGGGCGTGCGCCTGACCATCTGCGTGGATCGCCTGGCCGCCAGCGGCGGCTATATGATGGCCTGCGTGGGCGAGCGTATCGTCGCCGCGCCGTTCTCCATCATCGGCTCCATCGGCGTGGTCGCGCAGATCCCCAACTTTCACCGGCTACTCAAGGACAAGCAGATCGATTTCGAAATGCATACGGCCGGCGACTACAAGCGCACGCTGACCGTTTTCGGCGAAAACACCGAAGAAGGCCGGGCCAAGTTTCGGGAGGAACTCGAAGACACGCACGGTCTGTTCAAGCATTTTGTATCGCGGTATAGGCCGAACCTCGATATCGACCGTGTCGCGACCGGCGAGCACTGGTACGGCAGCCAGGCGCTCACGCTGGCGCTGATCGACGAAGTAGCAACCAGCGACGACGTCATGCTCGCCGCCGCCCGCGACGGTCGCGACGTATTCACCGTGGCCATGAAGCACAACAGCGGCTTTCTGGCCCGGATCGCCGAACAATCGCGGCTGGCCATCAGCCGCAGCCTGAGCGAAAGCGGACTGGCCAAGGTGGTCCATCGTGCGCAATAGGCATGCATCGGTAAATTACATGCAATAACCATGTTTCTGCGCGCGGCATGAAACTCGACCACCCTGCGATGGTCTTAGCTGCGGGACGACCCGGGGTACGCCGGTCGTATGGTGAACACACCAACGAGAAAAGACCTATGACGCCAATGAACAAGCGGATCAACGCGCTCTTTCTTTCCTGTCTGCTGCTGTTATGCATGAGCAGCGTCCATGCGGCAGTGCCAAGCGGCATGCTGGCCGGCGACAACCCGTCGCTCGCGCCCATGCTCGACGAGGCCCTGCCGGCCGTGGTCAACGTGGTCGTGACCGGCAAACCCCAGCAGATGCCGGACAACCCGCTGTTCAACGACCCCTTCTTCCGTCGCTTTTTCGACGTGCCCGATCAACAGCAGCGCCAGACACCGCGCCAGCCCACCGCGGCGGGTTCCGGCGTGATCGTCGATGCCGACAAGGGCTATGTGCTGACCAACCACCACGTGGTCACCGATGCCGAGAAGATCGTGGTCCGCCTCAACGACAACCGCGAATACGACGCCAAGCTCATCGGCGACGACCCGGAAACCGATATCGCGGTATTGCAGATCAAGACCGACGACAAACTCACCGAACTGCCCATCGCCAACTCCGACGATCTGCGCGTCGGCGATTTCGTGGTCGCGATCGGCAACCCGTTCGGCCTGCGCCAGACCGTGACTTCCGGCATTGTCAGCGGGCTCGGCCGGCACGGGCTCGGCAACCGCTATGAAGACTTCATCCAGACCGATGCCTCGATCAACCCCGGCAATTCCGGCGGCGCCCTGGTCAACCTGAAAGGCGAGCTGGTGGGCATCAACAGCGCCATCCTGTCGCGCACCGGCGGCAATATCGGCATCGGATTCGCCATTCCCAGCAATCTGGTGAACAGCGTCTACCAGCAGATCGCCGAGAATGGCGAGGTGCGGCGCGGACGTCTGGGCGTGGTCGGCCAGAACCTGACCGCCGATCTGGCCTCGGCATTCGACCTGGACATCAATCAGGGCGTGGTCGTGGCCCAGGTCATGCCGGACTCGCCGGCGGCCAAGGCCGGCATCAAGGAGCGTGACGTGATTACGCAGGTCAACGGCAAGGACATCGACGACTTCTCGCAGCTGGCCAACGCCATCGGCCTGAAGGCGCCGGGCGACAAGGTCTCGATCACCCTGTTGCGCAACGGCAAGCAACGCGAGGTCAAGGCCACGCTCGGCAACGCGGCGGACGCGCCCGACAGCGTCGGCGGCGATAGCGCCAGCGCCGAAAGCGACCTCGCCGCGGGCCTGCAAGGCGCCACCTTCGGGCCGCTCACCGACGACAACCCGCTGGCCGGGGAAGTCGAAGGCGTGGTGGTCAAAGACGTCGAGCGCGGCTCCGCGGCAGCCCGTGCCGGCCTGCGCCCGGGCGATGTGATCACCTCGATCAACCGCCAGCCGGTCAAGGACGTCTCGCAGCTGTCCAAGCTGGCCGGCCCGGACGTCAAGCAGCTGCTGCTGCACGTTCGCCGCGGCGGTGGCGCATTGTTCCTGCTTATCCGTTAACGAACGCGCCACGATCTTCGCGATCGTTGATGCAAGGCCCGGCATTCGCCGGGCCTTCTTTTTGCATATTTCCCGCAGCGCCCGGTGCCGGCTATACTCGGGTACACATCCAGGGAGCGTTATGAGCCAGTTTGAGATCGCCCACTTCGAGGATCGCGTCGAAGCCTTGATCGAGGCCTATCGCGCGCTGCTGCGCGACTACGAGGAACTCAAGACCTCCTACGAGCAAGAACAGGCCCGCAACCGGGAAACGCGCGAGCGTCTCAACGGCGTGATCGAACGCATTCGCGCGCTCGAAGCGGAAGCCGACAACGCGTAACGGATACATCCCATGCCGCCAGAAAAACAATCCGCGCTGACCATCCGTATTCTGGGGCGCGACTACTCCATCGCCTGCCCTGAAGGCGAACGCGAGGCCTTGCTCAACTCGGCCGAGTATCTGTCGCGGCGCATGCACGCGATCCAGCGCAAGGGCAAGACGCTGGGCGTGGAACGCATTGCCGTCATGGCCGCGCTCAATATCGCCCGCGACCTGATCGCGGCGGAACGCCGGCTCGAACGCCAGGAAGCCGGCCTGCCGGCCACCGACGGCGAAATCACCGAGCGCCTGTCGCAGCTGCAGCTGCATATCGACTCGGCGCTCAAGGAACCCAACTAGGGAAGCTCTGCACAACCGGTCACGGTCGCGCCGGGTGCTTTGCGCGTGATTGACAGACAAGTGAGAGCGTAGCGTGCCCGAGCCAATAACAAGTGGCACGGTAGCGA
>NZ_CAXGSH010000121.1:0-9490 GCF_964012375.1 uncultured Salinisphaera sp. | reverse complement strand
GTCGACGGCACCAGCGGCGAACGCACCGATCGCAGTGATAATGCATTCACGGGTCGTGCGGCCTTGCTGTACCAGTCGAAGTGGGGGCTTTCGCCGTATGTCTCGTATAGCGAAGGGTTCAACCCGAGCGCCTATACGCCGTTCAACGGCGATGTGGCCAAACCGGTTGAAAGCCACCAGTACGAAGCTGGCCTGAAGTATCAGCCGCCGGGCGTCGATGCGATGTTCACCCTGGCGGTCTATGACCTGACCCAGGAAAACGTACAGCAGCGTTTTCAGGTGAGTCCTGCACGCTTCGATAGCGTAGGCGACGTCGAATCCCAGGGCATCGAGCTGTCGGCACGCGCGGATATTACCGATCGACTCAACGTGCTCGCCTCGTATTCGCACAGCAACGTGGAATACGCAGACAACTTCCCGGATCTGGGCGTGATTAAAGGCAATACGTTCACCCGTACGCCGGACGATCTCGCCTCCGCCTGGGCCAAGTACGAGTTGACACCGGCCATCGATGTGGGCGCGGGCGTGCGTTACGTCGGCGAAAGCTATGCGGATACCGCGAACGAGCTGACCGTCCCCGACTACACCCTGGCCGACGCCATGGTCAGCGTGAAGCTGGGCGAGTTCGCGCCGTCGCTGGACGGCGCCACCCTGCGGCTGAATGCCAACAACGTGTTCGACAAGGAATACGTCGAGGCCTGCTTCAGCCCCAACAACTGCTACTACGGCTATGCCCGCGAGGTGATTGCCACGCTGGATTATCAGTTCTAGAAAAAACGCGTTCGGCCCGTCGCGACAGCGACGGGCCGCCGACGCATCGAAATAAAAGCGAGGGGAAGGAGTTCGTGCACGGGCGTGTATGAACGCAGTGCGTTTTTATCTCGACAAGGAGGGCCGCGCCATGCGCACCTCGAACGAAGCCGCAACCCGGCAAGCCGACACACCCGAGGATTTCGACGACATCGCCCGCCGGGCGCAGTTATTCAACGAACACAATCTCGACCTCTATCGCGATCAGGTCGAGCAGGCCGCCGATGCGGTCGCGGCCGCCGTGCGGCGCGCCAGACAGGTGCATAGCGGGGTCAGCCCCAGCGAACTCGCGCCCGATTTCGAAGCCGTGGATCTGGACCAGCCCAGCGGCGACATGGCCGAAGCACTGGCCGAGCTGCGCCCGCTCTATCTCGACCATGCGGTGTATTTCCACCATCCGCGCTATGCGGCGCATCTGAACTGTCCGGTGCTGGTGCCCTCGATCGCGGCCGAGGTGGTGCTCAGCGCCATCAACTCCTCGCTGGATACCTGGGACCAGAGCGCGGGCGGCACATTCATCGAACAAAAGCTCATTGCCTGGACGGCCGCTCGTGCCGGTCTGGGCGAGGGCGCCGACGGCGTTTTCACCAGCGGCGGCACCCAGTCGAACCTGATGGCCATGCTGCTCATGCGCGACGCCTGGTGCGCACGCCAATACGGTCATGGCGCCGTGCAGAAGCAGGGCCTGCCGGCCGCGGCGTCGAAGTTGCGGGTATTCGTGTCCGAAGTCAGCCATTTCAGCCTGTCCAAGGCCGCGGCGCTACTCGGTCTGGGCCACGATGCGGTAGTGGGCGTGGCCTGCGACCAAGCCAGGCGGATGGATATCGCGGCCTTGAAGAGCGCGATCGCCGACTGTCGGGCCGCGGGCGATATCCCCATCGCCGTGGCCGCTACCTGTGGCACCACCGACTTCGGCAGTATCGACGACATGGATGCGATTGCGGCGGTTTGCCGTAACGAGCATCTCTGGATGCACGTCGACGCGGCCTACGGTTGCGGCCTGCTGGTCTCGAACCGGCACGGCCATAAATGCGCCGGCATCGAGAACGCCGATTCGTTGACCGTGGACTACCACAAGTCGTTCTTCCAGCCGGTCAGCTGCAGTGCGTTCATCGTAAAGAATGGCGCCAACCTGGGCCTGATTACCCACCACGCGGACTATCTGAATCCGGCCGAAGCAGCGGCTGCCGGCACGCCCGACCAGGTCAACAAATCGCTGCAGACCACCAAGCGTTTCGATGCGCTCAAGCTTTGGCTCACCCTGCGTACCCTCGGGGCGGCCACGATCGGCGCGGCGTTCGACGGCGCGGTGGCGCTGGCCCGTGCGACCTACGAACTCATGCTTGCCGAGCCGCGACTGGAACTGTTGCACCGCCCTGAACTCAGCACGATCGTGTTTCGTTACCGGCCGTGCCTGACCACCTCCGAAGCCGAGCTGGATACGCTAAACGCGTCGATTCGTTCGCAGCTGGCCCGCGACGGCGAGGCCATGATCGCGGCCACCAAGGTCGATGGGCGCCGCTATCTGAAGTTCACGCTGCTCAATCCGGCCACCACGGTCGAGCAGATGGGCGAAATCGTCGATCTGATTCTGGCCTATGGCATGGCGATCGAGCGCAGCACGCCGTCGCCGGCTTCAGCGCTTGCCCAGACGCCGGCCGCAGCCGCAAACGAACGGGTGCGCCGTCATGGATAAGCCAGACTATAAGCGCGACAACCGCATCCACGACGTGGCCGGTATCGGGATCGGCCCGTTCAATCTCGGCCTGGCCGCGCTTGCCGCGCCTATCGATGAACTCGACACGGTCTTCATCGACGAAAACGAACGCTTCGACTGGCATCCGGGCCTGCTGTTGGAAGGCGCGACCCTGCAGACGCCGTTCATGGCCGATCTGGTCACGCTCGCCGACCCGACCAGCGATTACAGCTTTCTCAACTACCTCAAGCACACCGGGCGGATCTACGCGTTCTATATTCGCGAGAACTTCTTCATGCTCAGGGCCGAATACAACCAGTATTGCCGCTGGGTCGCCGAGCGTCTGGATAACCTCGTCTTCGCCACGCGGGTGGTGGCCACCGACTACGACGACGCCAACGCCTGCTACGTGCTCACCCTCGAGGACACCGCCAGCGGCGAGCGCCGCGAGCTGCGCGCCCGCGCGCTGGTGCTGGGCAGCGGCCCGAGTATGTACGTGCCGGAGTGCTGTCGCGATCTGGGCCAGCACGCGATCCATGCCTGCGAATTCGGCCCGGCCAGCGAGCGCCTTCAGGTCAGCGATTCGATCACCGTGGTGGGCAGTGGCCAGAGCGCAGCCGAGGTCTTTCATGCGCTGCTGCTCGAGCAGGAACGCCACGGCTACCGGCTGGACTGGTTCACCCGCTCGCCGCGCTTCTTTGCGCTGAACTACGACAAGCTCACCCTGGAAATGACCTCGCCGGAGTATGTGGACTATTTCCATGGCCTGTCCGAGCACCGGCGGCACAAGCTCGGCGAGGAACACAAGGCGCTCTACAAGGGCATCGACGAATCGCTGATCAACGCCATCTACGATCTCATGTACGAGCGCGATGTTGCCGGCACGCTCGACGTCGGCCTGCAGGCCAACGTGGAGCTACGCGCTGCTCGCAATACCGCCGATGGCCGTGGCATCGAGCTGGACTTCTTCCAGCACGAGCAGGGCGCCGGCTTTACCCATCGCAGCGAGAGCGTTGTGCTGGCCACCGGCTTTGCCTATCGCGTGCCGGACTATATCCACGGCATTGCCGATCGCATCCGCTGGGATGCCCAGGGGCGCTTCGACGCGTCGCGCTACTACGCGGTGGACCACGACAACGCCGAGATTTTCGTCCAGAACGCCGAAATCCATACCCACGGTTTCGTGACCCCCGATCTGGGCATGGCCTGTTATCGCAACGCCTGCATCCTGCGGGCGCTGACCGGCGTCGAGCATTACCCGATCGAGCAGCGCATCGCCTTCCAGCATTTCGCGGTCGATACGCCCGACGCGCCGGCCGCAGGTCGACGCCGTGCCCCCGCGTGAGGGGCGCACGTCGGCCGACTTCGATCTTTCAACTTCCACCAAGGAAAGCTGCGTGAGCGATACCCCCGTTCTTCAGGCACGCGTGATCCCCGGTATCGGCGAACTGGCGATCACGCCCTTCGATATCGAGCGCCATGTGCCCACCGCCCATGCCTGGCTGCGTAGTGACCATGCCCGCTTCTGGGGCATGCAGTCGCTGGATGCGCAGCAGGTTCGCGACTACTTCACCGAGCTGGCTGCATCGCCCGATTTCGATGCCTTCATCGGCCTGCACGACGATCGACCGATGTTTCTGATGGAGCGCTATGCGCCAGCGGCCGAGGCTATCGGCGAGCACTACGAGGTAGAGCCCGGCGATGTCGGCATGCATGTGCTGGTGGCACGCGCCGAACAGCGTATTCCCGGCTTCACCTGGGCCGTGTTCGTTCAGATCATGGATTTTCTGTTCAGCGACGCCCGCGTCGAGCGGGTGGTGGTCGAGCCGGACGTCACCAACGAGGCCATTCATCCAATCAACCGTCGGGCGGGCTTTGTCTATCACCGACAGGTCGAGCTACCCGGCAAGACCGCCTGGTTCGCCAGCTGTACGCGTGCCGACTACGCGCACGCGCTCGAAGATTATCTGACCAAGGATTTCGCCTGATGACCCGTATGCCCATGACTGCGACCGAACAGGCCATCGTCCATCTCGATGCCGACACCTGGGCCGCCGCCAATGCCCGTATGGTCACCAAGATGCTCAGCGAATTCAGCCATGAATTGCTGATCACGCCGGCGCGCGCGAGCGCTGACGCCGACGTCTATACGCTGTCCCTGGAGCAGGGGGTGCAGTATCGGTTCGCCGCACGGCTGCTCGAACTCGAGCACTGGCATATCGAACCCGGCACTCTGGAAAAGACCGTCGACGGCGTGCCCGTCGCGGTGGATGCGGTCACGCTGATCACCGAACTGCGCGACGTGCTCGGCATCGGCCCGGCGGCGCTGCCGATCTATCTGGAAGAAATCACCGCCACGCTCTACAGCATCGCCTACAAGATCGCCCACGGCGGGCCAGCGGCTGCCGATTTCGTCGACGGCGACTTTCAGCGTATCGAAGCGGCGATGACCGAAGGCCACCCCGCGTTCGTCGCCAACAGCGGACGTATCGGCTTCGACAGCGTGGACTATCGCGCCTATACGCCGGAAGCCGCGGCGCCCATTCGGCTCGTCTGGGTCGCGGTCCATCGCAGCCGGGCCGAGTTCGCCTGCAGCGCGGACCGCAGCTATGCCGAACATATGGCCGCCGAGCTGGACGCGGCCACCCATGACGCCTTCACCGCGCGCCTGACCGACCGCGGCCTGGACGCAGCCGACTATCGCTTCATGCCCGTGCATCCATGGCAGTGGCACAACAAGCTGGTCTATCTGTTCGCCGGCGAAATTGCCACCGGGCATCTCGTGCATCTGGGTTTCGGCCAGGATACCTATCAGGCCCAGCAGTCGATTCGTACCCTGTTCAACCGCGATAATCCGGCGCGCTGCTACGTGAAGATGGCGCTATCGATCCTCAACATGGGCTTCACCCGGGGCCTGTCGCCCTACTACATGCGCGGCACGCCCGAAATCAACGACTGGATCGATACGCTCGTACGCGGCGATGCCTACCTGCAGGAGAAAGGCTTTTCCATCCTGCGTGAAGTCGCGTCTATCGGTTACCGGCATCCCCAATTCGAAGCCGCGGCACCCAAGACCGATGCCTACAACAAGATGCTGGCGGCACTGTGGCGGGAAAGCCCGTTCAACCAGATCGAGCCCGGGCAGCGCCTGATGACCATGGCCGCGCTGCTGCATCGCGACGCCGCCGACGCCTCGGTGATCGGCGCGCTCATCGATGCATCACCGCTGGATACGGATGCCTGGCTGGCCCGCTATCTGGATGCCTATATGAGCCCGCTGCTGCATTGCTTCTATGCCCACGACCTGGTGTTCATGCCGCACGGCGAGAACATCATTCTGGTGTTGGAAGACAACGTGCCGGTACGCGCGATCATGAAGGATATCGCCGAAGAGGTGGGCATCATGAACACCGAGGTCGAGCTGCCCGGCGAGGTCGCCCGGCTATCCGTCGAAGTGCCCGAAGAGCTGAAGGTGCTCAGCCTGTTCACCGATCTGTTCGACCTGATCTTTCGTTATATCGGCGCGATTCTGCATACCGAACGCGGCTATCCGCAGGCGAGTTTCTGGCAGCAGGTGGCCAACTGCGTGCGTGCCTATCAGGCCGACCATCCGCAGTTTTCAGAAAAGTTCGAGCGTTACGATCTGTTCGCGCCGGAGTTCAAGCGCTCCTGTCTGAACCGGCTGCAGCTGCGCAACAACGCTCAGATGATCGACCTGGACGACCCGGCAGGCAACCTGCAGTTCGCGGGTACGCTGGCCAATCCGATCGCACGGCCGCCGGCTTAGCCGCCGGCCGGCGAAAACGCGCTAAACGGCTCAGGCCACCCAGGCCTGGGCCGAGTCGCGATCGGCCGCGCGGAAGGTTTCGCATTCGGTATTCGGCGAGAGCTTGTCGATCACCGTGGTGGCGGTACGAATACCTTCCACATCCGAGACCACGGCCAGCTTGTCGAAGCGCTCCCAGTGCTTGATCGCATCCTTGAGCTCGTTGAACGCGGTCGAGGCCGACATGCCGCCCAGCGACTTGATCTCGACATACAGGCGCAGCTTGTCGTGCTTGGCCAGCTGTTCTTCCATCTTGGCGAGCACATTCGAAAAATCGCGGGAATTGATTTCGCCGTCGATTTCAATCGGCACAACGTAATCGACATCGGGCTTGAAAGGGGCAATACGCAGCATGGTTTGTCTCTTGCTCTAGAAATGAGCGGCCACGCTATCAAAGATGTTCTGCGTACCGTTGAGGGTTTGCCTATCAGCGGTGAGCAACGCGGCGTGCGACACTCGGCTTATCCCTCGATCAGTGCCGGTCGTCATGTCCAAAGCTTCTATCTCCCGGCTGACGCTGGGCGCGTTTCGCGACGATATTCAGTCCCGCCCGATGCCCGGCTGTGGCGCGGTGGCCGCCAACGCCGCGGCCGACGGTCTTTCGCTCGTGCTCAAGGGGCTGCGGCTCACCGGCACGAACGATGACGACGGGCCAGGGCAACGCTTGATCGAGCAGGCACAACGGCTGGTAGCGCAGCTCGGCGACTATGCCGACGAAGATATTGCCGCCTTCAAGGCCTATCTGGCCGCGAAAAAGCAGGCCCATGGACACGAGTCGGACACGGCGCTGGACGAGGCCGTGGAACGCATCAATCAGGTGCCGCTGGATACGGCACGCTGCTGTCTCGCTGCACTCGAATACAGCGAGCAGGCCATTGACGAAATCAAGCCCGCCTTGCAAAGCGATGCGCGGGCCGGCGCACAGCTCATCCATGCCGGCCTGTCGATGGTGTTGATCAACGTGGATACCAACATCGACGGGCTCGAAGACGCGGCCGAGCGCCGCCAGCTGGCCGGCCAGCGCGCCTCGCTACAGGCCGAAGCCGACCGGTTGCTTGAGCGTCTGGCTGGCGCTCGCTCGTAGTTGAACGCGCGCCTGCGTGCTTGATGGCTAGGCGTCTCGCGAACGATCAATACGCGCGCGCTTGGCCGCATATTCGGCCAGCGCGCCCCAGTCCTTGTCGCCGTCGCCGTTGGCGATGATCTCGTTGAGGCTGTCGCGCACCACGCCGCCCAGCGGCAGCGGCACCTGGCGGTCGTTGGCGGCCGACAGGGCCAGCCCGACGTCCTTGTTGCCAAGGGTCACCGGCATGTTGGCCGGCTTGTACTTGGATTCGCGAATCAGGCCCGCATAGCTTTGATAGCCCAGGCAGGCGAACAGCGTGTTGGTCACGATATCCAGGAACTTGCCCGTTTCGATGCCGTAGACCTCGCCCAGCGCACAGGCCTCACCCATGGACTCGATCGCCACGGCCAGCATGAAGTTGACCTGGATCTTGACCACGTTCGCCATCTCGGCCGATTCGCCCACCGGCCAGACCTTCTGGCCCATCGTTTCCAACAGCGGGGTCGCGGTATCGATGGCCTGGGTGTCGCCGGCGGCCAGAATATTCAGCTTTGCAGCGGCGGCCACATCCGCACGGCCCATCACCGGCGCCGCCACATAGGTCACGTCGTGTTCGGCATGCAGGGTAGCCATGCGTTTGGCAAAGGGCACCGACACGGTCGCCATGTTCACGTGGATCGCGCCGGGTTTCATCGCCGCCAGCGCGCCGGAGTCGACCACCACCTGTTCGCTGACGGCGTCGTCGGCAAGCATCGAGAATACAACGTCGGCATTCGCCACCGCGGCTTCGGGTGAATCGGCCGTATTCGCGCCCGCCTCGCGCAGCGAATCGAGCGCCGGTTGCGAACGGTTCCAGACGGTCAGATCCGCGCCACCGGCCAGAAGGTTGCGGGCCATGGGCGCGCCCATCGTGCCCAGGCCGAGAAAAGCCGTTTTCATGAATTGCTCCGGGTCATGGTTTCAAGACGCGGCACGATATCATGTGCATAGTGCATGCGTTGGTAGGGCTGCCGTGTTCGACCGCCGACCCGCGCGGCCGGCTAGGTCCCGGCCGCACGCCCGCTTCGGCTGGCAATCGCCACGCCCGCCACGGCCACAGCCATGCCGACAATCTGCAGGGTATTGAGCGTTTCGCCGAACAACAGATAGGCGAGGATCGCGACCACCGGCGGCACCAGATAGAACAGCGAGGCCACGCTGGCCACCGAGCCGCGGCGGATGAGAAACAGCAGCAGCGAAATCGCGCCGACGGACAGCCCCAGCGACGACCACAGCAAGCCGGTCCAGGCCTGCCAGGTCATTTCGAAACGCCCGCTTTCGAGCCACAGCGCGACCGGCACGGTCACGATGGCCGCGCCGATGAATTGCACGGCCGCGTTGGTGCGAATATCGGCGGCCGCGCCGGTGCGTTTCTGCCAGATCGTGCCCAGGGTGATGCCGAGCATGGCCGCAAACACCGCCAGCAGAGGGCCGACGCTGAGTTCGGCCATATCCACGGCCAGGCGCGGTTCGAGTACCAGCACCGCACCGCCAAAGCCCAGTGCGATGCCCACCCATTTGCGGGCGCCCACGGTTTCGCCGAGCAGCGGAAACGCCAGTGCCGCGGTCAGCAGCGGCTGCAGGCCGACCACGAGGGCGGCAACGCCTGCCGGTAGCCCGTCGTTGACCGCCCAGAACACACCGCCCAGATAAATGCCCTGCAACAGCACGCCGGCGATCAACGCGTTGGCCCAGGCCCGCAGGCCGCGTGGCCAGGGCGCACCCACGGCGAGCGCGATGAGCACGAACGCGACGACCGTGAGCGCGTAGCGATAGCACAGAAACGTCAGCGGATCGGAATAGGGCGCGACCAGGCGTGCGGCGATGAAGCCGGTCGACCAGATGAGCACGAAGAACAGGGGCAGGGCACGGGCCAGCATCAGGTCGATCCGGTCAGGGGCTTGGGCGGGAGCAGCGGCAACGGCTTGCGGTCATCAGTCGAGATCGGCGCTGGTGGCCCAGTTGCCCATCAGGTCGTTGCTGGGCTGGTTTTTGTCCAGCAGCTTGTGCGCGGTTTCGACGCCGGCGATGGGCAGGCCGGTGGGGTCGAGCT
>NZ_CAXGSH010000120.1:0-9595 GCF_964012375.1 uncultured Salinisphaera sp. | reverse complement strand
TCAGACGCGCGCAAAAGACACCGGCGCGACCGTAGATGAATAGATCAGAGGTTCCCTAAGAAACGACCCTTTACTGGTCGTCGCTGTATTCCTCGTCGAGCAGATCGTTGGCCCGCTTGATGAGGTAGGCATGGATCTTGTCGATCTGTGCCGGCTCGAGCACCTCGGCATAGGACGGCATGCCCTTGCTCAGGCGCGCGCCCATCACGATTGCCTTGAACTGATCGTGGGTATCGGCCGACAGACGACGCAGATCCGGCGTCACGCCGCCGCTCGCGGCGTTCATGCCGTGACACTGGCTGCAATGACCGTTCATCAGATCCTTGCCCTCGGCGATGTCCGCCGCGCTTGCCGTCTGCTCGGGCGGTTCCGGCTTGGCCAGCGGCGGGAAATCAGGCTCGGCCAGCTTCTCCTTGCCGCCGATCTTGAAGGTCAACACCTCGGCATACGGGCGCACACCGGCGTTCTTGGACTGGCCGCCCGCAAACGTGGAGAACGCGCCGCCCCAGCCCACCATGAAGGTGACGTACTGCTCGCCGCCGGCCAAATAGGTCACCGGCGCGGCCATCACGCCGCTGTTGGCCGGCGATTCCCATAGCTTCTTGCCATCGGTGGCCCGATAAGCCACCACGCGACCGTCGGCCGTGCCCTCGAACACGAGATTGCCCGCGGTCGAGAGCGTGCCGCCGTTGAAGATGGTCTTGTGCGGTACTTCCCAGACTTTTTCCTGCTTGACCGGATCCCAGGCCAGCAGACCGCCGGTCCAGCGATCGGCCCAGGACTGCATTTCCTCGGCATCGTCGGACATGGCCGCGGCCTTGGTGCCGAGCTGGTAGAAGCCCTTCTGCGGTGTCCATTCCGGGTCCCGTACGTCTTCGTAGGTCACCTCGAAGTAATGCTTGGGGATATAGACCAGACCGGTGTTCGGGTTGTACGACATTGGCTGCCAGTCGTGACCGCCCCAGAAGCCGGGCTGTACGACGACCGGGCCGTCCTGTTCCCAGTACTTGGCGTGGTCGGTGAACACCGGACGCCCGGTTTCCAGATCCACCTTCTCGGCCCAGTTGACCGGCGCATATTTCTCGGCCGAGATCACCTTGCCGGTCTTGCGGTCGAGCACGTAGAAGAAGCCGTTCTTGGGCGCCTGCATGATCACTTCGCGTTTCTTGCCGTCGATTTCGAGATCGGCAAGGATCATGTGCTGGGTCGCGGTGTAGTCCCAGGCGTCGCCCGGCGTGGTCTGGTAGTGCCAGACATACTCGCCGTTGTCGGGGTTGATCGCCAGGATCGACGACAGGAACAGGTTGTCGCCCTTGGCATCGGAACGTGCCTTGTAATTCCACATCGAGCCGTTGCCGACACCGACATAAAGCAGGTTCAGGTCAGGATCGTAGGCCATGGAATCCCAGGCCGTGCCGCCGCCGCCCTGCTCGATCCAGGCATCGCCGTGCCAGGTCTTGGCGGCCATTTCCAGCGCTTCGTTTTCCTGCGGCTTGGCCGGGTCGCCCGGCACGGTGAAAAAGCGCCAGGCCTTGTCGCCGGTTTCGGTATCGTAGGCGGTGATATAGCCGCGTACGCCGAACTCGGCGCCGCTGTTGCCGATGATCACCTTGTCCTTGACGATACGCGGCGCACCGGTAATGCCGTAGCTGCGATCGTGATCGATGATCGTATCGACCGACCAGACTTCCTTGCCGCTGGCGGCATCGATAGCGACCATGCGCCCGTCCAGCGTGCCGAGAAAGACCTTGCCTTTCCATACGGCTACGCCGCGGTTGACCACGCCGCAGCAGAAGCTCGCCGCCTTGGTGCGATCGACCTTCGGGTCGTGCTTCCACAGCAGTTCGCCGGAAGCCGCATCGAAGGCATAGACGATGCTGTAGGCGCCGGTGGTGTACATCACGCCGTCGACCACGATCGGCGTGGCCTCGACGCCGCGATCGACGTCCAGCTTGTATTGCCAGGTCAGACCCAGCTCATCGACGTTCTCGTCGTTGATGTCGTCCAGCGGGCTGTAACGCTGTTCGTCGTAGGTCCGGCCGGTGCTCATCCAGTTGCCGGGTTCCTTGTCGGCATTGATGATGCGCTCGCCGTCGACATCGGCCGGCCCGCGGGCGCCGCTGCCGGTTTCGGCAAACGCCACGGGCTGGCAGAACGCGAGCAACGCCAGGGCGAGCCCGGTATGACGTCGCCAGGCCTGCGACGGGTGGAATCTCTGCGTATTCATATTGTTTTTTCTCCTCGGTGCGTTAGCCGTGCTGCATGTAGACGACGTGCGTCTCCATGAACTCGTAAAGGCCGTGCTTGCCGTCGGCACCGCCGATGCCGGACTTGCGCCGGCCGGCATGAAAGCCCTGCATGGCCTCGAAATTCTCGCGGTTGATATAGGTCTCGCCGTACTGCAGTCCGCGTACGGCCTGCATCGCGGCGTTGATGTTGGTGGTGTAGATCGACGAGGTGAGGCCGTAGTCGGAATCGTTGGCGAGCGCGATGGCTTCATCCAGCGAATCGACGGTCTGCATGGGCAGGACCGGGCCGAAGATTTCGTCGCGCATGATTGCCATGTCGGCGCGGCAATCGGTGAGCAGCGTGGGCAGATAGTGATAGCCCTGGCCCAGGTCGGCGGTCGTACCGCCGGTGACCACGGTCGCGCCATCGGCCTTGGCCTGCTCGACCATGGCCGCGACCTTGTCCAACCCGGCCTTGTTGATGAGCGGGCCCATGTCGAGCTCGGCTCCGGCTGACGGGTCGCCGTAGCGGGTCGCTTTCAAATGGGCGGCAATCTCCTCGGCCAGCGGCTCGGCAACGCTTTTCTCGACATAGATCCGCTCGGCGCAGTTGCAGACCTGGCCGGTATTGATGGTGCGCGAATCGCAGATCGCTTTCGCGGCCAGGTCGAGATCGGCGTCGGCCAGCACGATCGCTGGCGCCTTGCCGCCGAGTTCCAGATTCACCCGCGTCAGGTTCGTCGCCGCGGTCGCCATGATCCGCGAGCCGGTCGCCACGCTGCCGGTGAAGGTGATCAGGCGCACGTCCGGGTGGGCACACAGCGCGTTACCGGTCACTGCACCGCGTCCACCCACGAGATTGAACACGCCCGCGGGCATGTCGGTTTCTGCAACCAGCTTTGCGAACGCATAGGCATTGAGCGGCGTTTCCTCACTGGGCTTGATGACCACGGTATTGCCCGTGACCAGCGCCGGCGCCATCTTGCGTGCGATCAGAAAGAAGGGGAAATTCCAGGGCAGGATGCCGGCCACCACGCCCACGGGCTTGCGCAGCAGGAAGATGCTTTCACCGGCACGATCGCTCTCGATGACCTCGCCCTCGATACGACGCGCCCACTCGGCCATGTAGTCGATATAGTCCGCGGTGAAGTTGACTTCCACCTCGGCCAGTGCCCGTACCTTGCCCTGTTCGCGCACGATGATGTCGGCGAACTCGGCCACCCGCTCACGCAGCTTCGCGCTGATCTGGCGCAGATAACCGGCACGCTCGATCGCCGGACGCTTTTCCCAGGCCGGCTGGGCACGACGCGCAGCGGCCACGGCCGTATTCACCACGTCTGCATCGCTGTCGGGGATATGGCCGATGGTGGCCTGGGTGGCCGGGTTTTCGACCGCGATCGATTCGCCGCGGGCGGCCACGAAATGACCGTCGATAAAATTCTGTTCGGGTTCTGCCGGCTTGCTCATGGATAGCGCTCCTTGTCGAAAGAAGACGCTCGAGGCCGGGCATCGACGCACCGGCACAAACGACGCGTCGACCGCTATCGCAGCCGAACAGGCATCGCCGGGGCACGCCGTTTTGGGATCTCCTCGAACGCCATTTTTTATGCGGCTGTCATGCAGGCCGCGTTTTATTGATCACGACAGGAGCAAGCGGCATGCCAGCCGATCCGCGAACACGCAGCAAGGCCGACGGGCACAGCAAGAAAACAACCAGGCATCTGTTTTTACTGGATTTTTATAAATACGGGCGCCGCGTGACGCGAGCGCACCGGCACGCTACAGCTGTTGCATTGCGACAGCCGCCACGCGTCACCTGTTGCGGCGAATGCAACAGATGACGCGCGACGAAAATCAGCCCTCGGCCAACCGCTGCCAGACCCGCGCGATTGCTTCGGCGCCCGGATCGGTGAGGTCACGCAGGGCGTTTTCGGGCACATAGGCCGAGCGCCCGGCCCGGGCATGGGTCATGGATCGCGTCGCATCGGCCCCGGTGCGCGCCGCTTTGGCAGCCGCCGACAGACTGCCGCCCTCGGCGAGGGCTTCGACCGCCGGAATCAACGCATCGAGCAGCGTGCGGTCGCCCGGGGCGGCGCCGCCGTAATGCTGCATGCGTTCGATACCGCGACCGAGTGCGCCGGCCCAGTCGCTGCCCTCGTCCAGCGCCGCGCCGGTCGCCGTGCACAGAATGGACAGCAGCACGCCGCTCGAACCGCCCATGTCGCGGGCGAGAATTTCACCGATTTCATAGGCCAGGCGTGCATCGTCGCCGCTCGACAGCGCCTGTGCCTGCAGGGCATCGCCGATCGCCCGGGCACCGGCGGCGAACGTGGTGCCGGTATCGCCGTCGCCGGCCTTGGCATCGAGCGCATCGAGTTCGTCCTTCGACTCGATCAGCCGCTGTACGACGCCTTCAATGCGCTGTTCACGATCGGTGTCGCGCTTGCCAACCGGGTCGTCCGAAGCAGCGCTCAGCTCGACATCGAAGGTGTCGATTGCCTGCGGGCGATACAGCCCGGGCCAGGCCGGCGCCGCCACCGCCGATTGCAGGGCCGTGACAAAGTCGTCTTCCGCGGCCAGCAGCGTTACCGAGAAACCGTGCATATCGAGCGAGGTCATCAAGGCAGCCGGGGCCACCACATGGGCCACGCGTTCGGCCGGCAGACGGGCCAGCAGTTCGTTGAAGAGCACGCTCATTTCCTGGGTCGCACAGCCGCCCAGATTGTTGAGCATGACGACCAGCGGCGTATCGGCGCCGGCGCGTTCGTTGATGGCTTCGAGCAACGGCTCGAGTACCAGCTGCATGGCATCGCCGGCATCCGCCGGATCGACCTCGCGTACGCCGGGTTCGTTATGGATGCCCAGACCCAGCTCCGCGCTGCGCCTGTCGATGGCATGGCCGGGCAACGTACAGCTCGACAGCGACAGTCCGATCGAGCACAGGCCCTCGCAGACGCGCTGGGCCATATCGGCCACGGTGTCGAGGTCCGCGCCGGACGCCGCATAGTGACCGGCGATCTTGTGGACCAGCACGGTCCCGGCCAGACCGCGCTTCTGGGTCGCATCGGACAAGGCGATATCGTCGGCGACGATCACGCTGCGCACGCGATAGCCTTCGCGGGTGGCGCGCTCGGCCGCCAGGCCGAAGTTGAGCCGGTCGCCGGTATAGTTCTTGATGACCAGCAGGCAGCCGGCCTCGCCGCAGGTCGCACGAATGGCGGCGAGCACCGCCTCCACGCTGGGCGAGGTAAAGATATCGCCGGCGATCGCGCCGGCGAGCATACCGTCGCCCACGAAGCCGGCATGCGACGGTTCATGCCCGGCGCCGCCACCGGAGAGCACGGCAACCCGCGATTTGTCCCAGTCGCTATCGACCACCACGCGCACGCCGTGCGTTTCGGCACTGCGTTTGATCGGCGCGATCCGTGCCAGGCCGTCGATCGCCTCGTCGACGACCCGTTCGGGGGCGTTATAGAAAAAATCCATCTCGTATTCCTCACTTGGCTGACAGTCCCGTGCACGGCTGGGCGTTTCGCTCATCCGAGGCCATGCACAAGACGAACTGGCCCGGGCTTGCCTGTGGCACGCAGCGTTGTCTGTGCTGGACGACGGCGGGCCTGTTTTGCGGCGAATTCAACAATCGTGAAAATTGGCGCGGCGTCGCTTGATTTATCCGACTACAACACCAGACTATGGGCCCGGACGCCACCCGCTATAGCAGCGTATCGACTGACTGCAGACATTCCAGGAGCCGCCATGCCGGCCTATTTCGACGACCGTATCGAGTTGCAGGCACATGGCGCGCTCCTGTGCGTGTACGCCGGCAGCCAGCAAATCGGGCACACCGAGCAGGCAATACGCCTGAGCGAACGCGGCTATGAAGATCGTTTCTATCTGCCCTGGGCGGCGATCGTGTCCGACTGCCTGCAGCGCTCGGACAAGCAGACGCATTGCCCGTACAAGGGCGATACGCGTTATTACCATGTGGTGATCGACGGCGTTTGCCACGAGAACGCGGGCTGGGTGTACCCGCAGCCACGCGTTGAAATGGCGGCCATCGCCGGGCGTATCGCCTTCGATCATCCGCAGATCAGGCTCGCAGGCGCCGAGCCCGCCTAGCGCACCCGCGCTGCCCGATGCGCCGCCGCCGCCGACGGCGTTCGCATCCAGTTGCAATTACTGTTTTCCACCGTTTGTTTTGGTTCTCCGATGACACGCTTGGCCACCTCCCTGATCGCGCTTATTGCCAGTATCGTGCTGCTGATCAGCGGCAACGCATTCCTGATGACGCTGCTCGGCCTGCGCCTGAGCGTGGAGGGTTTTTCCACCAGCCTGATCGGCTGGATTCTGGTGTGTTATTCGGTCGGCTTTACCCTGGGCACCGTATTCGCCGAGCGCGTGGTCGAGCGCGTCGGCCATATCCGCGCGTTTGCCGTGTTCGCGGCCGCACTGGCGGTGACCATCCAGATCTACCCGCTGGCCGTGAACGCGCCGCTGTGGGCCGCACTGCGCGCGTTTGCGGGTTTTGCCATGGCCGGCCTGATGATCGTCATGGAAAGCTGGTTTTCCAGCCGGGCGACCAACGACAACCGGGCGCGGCTGTTTGCCGTGTATCAGATCGTATTCTTTCTCTCGACGGCGTCGGGCCAGTTGCTCATCAACGTCAGCGCGCCGGAGAACGTATTCCCCTTCACGCTCGCGGCGATGCTGGTGACCGTGGCGGTGATTCCGCTGTCGTTGACGCGCATGGATGCACCGACGGTTGAAGGCGCCGAGCGTTTGTCGCTGGTATCGCTCTATCGCACCTCGCCGGTGGGCGTCAGTGCGGCGTTGATCGCGGGGCTGCTGGTGAACGCCTTCTATGCGATGGCGCCGGTGTATGCGGATCGCATCGGCCTGCCGACCGATCGCCTGTCGCTGTTCATGGCCAGTGCGATCGTGGGCGCGATGCTGCTGGCCTGGCCGATCGGGCGTTTGTGTGATCGCTTCAACCGGCGGCGGGTGCTCATGGGCGTGCTCGTGGTGGCAGCGATCACAAGTGCCGCGATCCCGTTCGTCGGCAATACCCATGCGGTCGTGCTGATCGCGGTGGTCGGTCTGTACATGGGCTTGTCAGCGGCGCTGTACCCGGTTTCGGTCGCGATCACCAACGACCAGATGCCCAGCCACCGGATCACCGCCGCCAGCACGACGCTGCTGCTGGCCTACGGTATCGGCAGCTGTATCGGGCCGGTGGTGGCAGCCACGGCCATGGATGAGTTCGGGCCCAACGGCCTGTTCTATACCAATACCGTCTTTCTGGCGGTGCTGGGCGTCTACCTGCTCTATCGTCTGCAGCGCCGCGCCGATGTGCCGGCCGAGGAACGCGTGGACTACTACACGACATCCCCGCAGGGCGGGTATCATCTCTACGAGCTTGACCCACGCAATACCGATTTTCAGCCGGGCGGCGAGAGCGCCCGCGCGGTCGGCATACGTATCGGGCGCACCGTCTTCGGCGCGGCAGGGCGTGCGCATGCCGCAACCCGCGGTCGCTGACTTTTCCGGCCTATGGCGAATTGATGACAATATCCAGCCAAGCCCCTATTCAATCCCGCGCATGCGCGGCCGATAGGGGCGTGACGACAAACCCGATCGCTACCGCCCGCGCGGTTACTTTCGCCCGTGATTGACGCCCCCCGTATCGAGATAAACGATGGCGACCGCGTCGCCAGCGCCTTCGAAGCCATGCAGGAGCGCCCCTACTGCGATCTGCGCCTGGAGTGCGTAGCTAGCGGAGAGCGCTTCGATATCCAGGAATTCCGTATCGAGGCCGGCGGCCAGCGCATCCGGCTGATGATCGACGTGCTTGGACTGGCCCGTGATCGCTTCGCCGCGGGCGTGCGCCTGCATGCAAGCCTTGGCACGGAAGCGCTGTTGTTCAGCGGTATCGCGGTCGAACAATTCAGTATCGAGGCCGATCCGCCACAGCTGATCGTGGCCAAGCCCGAACGGGTCTATGTCTCCAACAAGCGTGAATCCACCCGGGTTCGGCTGGTGCGCGGCATGCGTGCGCTGGTGCAGTTGCAGGTGCACGAAAACCACGCGCCCATCGACGCGCGGCTGATGGACCTCTCGCTGGGCGGCTGCGGTATCGAAATCGAGCTGCGCTCGGGCATGCTGCTGACCCATGGACAACAGGTTGCCGCACTGCTCATCGAGTTCCCCAACGGCACCCGCGCTTCGATGGCCGCCGTGGTACGCCATGTGCAGATGGCCGAACGTAATGCCTATGCCTACGTCGGCTTTTCATTCGCCACCACCGGGGCCGGACGCCAGACCGAAGTGCCGGCACTGCTGCGCGAAATGGAGCGCGAGATCGCGTTTCGTGCCGGTCAGGGCCGCAATCACATGATTCAGCCCTCGCGGCTGTTCATCGGCGGCGCCGAGTCACCGGTGGCGGTCCGCCTGGATCGGCAGGAGAAAGCGCCCTACGCAAGCACCACCGCGATGGTGGGTCCGCTGCGCCATGTGGCGCATGTGCTGGGCACGGCCGCCATCGCGTTGCGCCATGGCCGCGAGCTGCCTATCGACGAACTCGAAAAATGCGCGGATACGCTCTGCAAGCTGCTGGCCGAAGATCGCGCGGCCTTTCTCTATGCGCTGTGCTGCCTGAGTGAACAGCCCGCGCTGCTGCACCATTGTATTGCGGTCGCCGGGCGCCTGGCCGATCTGGTCCAGGGCGAGGAGACGCTGGTTCGTAATCTGCGCGATATCGTGCTGGCCGCGCTCGTGCACGACCTGGGCAATATTCGACAGGCCGGGCCGCAGACCGCGGCGACCGACCCGTTGATAACCGACCCGAGCGCGCCGACGAACAGCCATGTGGAACTCAACCCGGCGCTGGGCTCGGCCGGCTCCTGGGCGGCAAGCGGCGCACGCCGTGCGGTGATCGAAGGCCTCAATTCGACCGATGCCGCCGATGCGGGCCAGCTACCCGTCGCCCTGGCCGCGCTCGCGCGTGCCGCCCGTATCGTGGACCTGATCGACGTCAAGGTCCGGGGCGGTATCGGCGCCCACGAGGCAGCAACACCGCTCGACGTGTTTCGTGACCTATACCATAGCTGTGACGAAGCCGACCGCGAGTGGCTGCAGCGTTACATGAAACGTCACGGTATTTACCCGATCGGTAGCCTCGTTCACTGTTCGAGTGGCTTTCTTGCCTGGGTATTGCGCCTTGGCGAGGACGGCCAGCCCGCGCGCATCCGGGTGGTGCGCAGCATGGATAATTCGCGTCGGCTCAATCAGATACTCGGCCGTGCGGACTTCTCCCAGATCGGCAAGATCGACCAGCCGGCCCTGCCGCAGAGATTCGGGCTCAAACCTTT
>NZ_CAXGSH010000119.1:0-9701 GCF_964012375.1 uncultured Salinisphaera sp. | reverse complement strand
GCCGACGACGCCTCCGCCGACAGCATGGCCCAGACCCTGGGCCATTTTGTCGATGCCATCGGCGCACAACGCTATGTGCTGGTCGGCCACTCCATGGGCGGCGGCGTCGCCGCACTCTTCGCCATGGCCCGCCCGCAGCAGGTGCGCGGGCTGGTGCTGGTGGACAGCGCCGGCGTCTATGCCGACAACCCCTCGCCGGTCATGCAAGCCATCGCCCAGGGCGACAACCCGCTGGCGATTGAAACGACGGCCGACTACCAGCGCCTGCTAAATGTGGCCATGGCCAAACCGCCGTTCATCCCCGACAGCATCCAACAGGCCCTGGCCACACGGGCCGTGGCCCACCGCGCCGCCTACACGCAGATACTCGACAGCCTGCTCAACACCCAGACCCACCTGCCGCCCAGCACCTTCCATATGGTGCTGCACTCCCTGCGCATGCCCACACTCGTGATCTGGGGCCGCAAGGACGCCATCTTCGATGTAAAAGTCACCCAGGAACTGGCAGACAATCTGCCCAACGCCACGGTCACCGTCTTCGACGACGTCGGCCATACGCCGATCCGCGAAGCGCCACGGCGCACGGCGGTGGCTATTGATGGGTTTGTAGGTGGGCTGGTCGACTGACAGACAAAATCGACCGTTCGAAGGCGTTCCCGAGTATGCACGACCAACGAGGCGCCATTTGCTTCAGTAACCGCCTGTGCATCAGACCGTTATCTCAACGAGGTCGTCCAACGCACTATCGATCGTCGAGTACTCGAACCGGTAGCCCGATTCCAGCGTTCTCTTGGGCTTTACGTTCTGCCCCTCCAGGAGAATGGAAGCACGCTCGGCGCCCACCACGCGTTTAATCAGCCAGCGTGGCGCCGCCCACACCACGGGTCGCTTCAGCTGCCGCGCGAAGGCATGGGTGAACTCATGGTTGGACACGATACCCGGCGCGACGGCGTTGTAGCGGCCTTGAAGCTGCGGGTTGTCGATCACGTGCAGCAGGATGCCCACCATGTCGTCGATATGGATCCAGGGGAACGGCTGCCTGCCATGGCCGATGGTCGCCCCCATGCCCAGACAGAAGGGCAGTCGTATGATGGGCAGAAAGCCCCGCGCGCGGCCGATTCGCCATAGCTTGCCGATATAGGACTTGCGCTCCACGGCGCCGAGCACCACGCCGATCCTCACCTGCACATGCCGGGTACGGCTCGTGTCGATACCTTCCGCAGCACGCTCCCACTGGCTGACCAGCTCGGCCGGGAAGTCGATACCCATCGGCTCGGACTCTTCCGTTAACTCGGGATAGGCCTGCTCGCCGTGGAGCTCGGCCGTGCCGTAAAAGCACTTGCCGGCGGTGGATACGAACACTTCGGGCGGCGACGCCATACGGTTGATCGCCGCGACCAGGGCTTCGGTTGTTTCAACGCGCGAGGCCAGCACTTCATCACGATACGCTGGCGTCCAACGGCGGGTGAGATCGAGAATATGCTTGCCGGCCAGGTTGACGACAGCGTCGCATGCAGGAAACGGCTCATCCTTGACCTGGGCCCAGGTAATTCGCCCCTCACCAGCAAACCGCGAAATCAGCGTGACGCGATCGCCCCGCTCGCGAAGCCGCTCCGCAAGGGCCGTGCCAATGAACCCGCTGCCACCGCCTATAACGACATGCATATTGCTTCTACCGGCGTCATGTCGCTCGCGTCCCTCGCCTATCACGACTACTTCCCAAGATACTGCCCCCCCCAATGGGATAATAGCGGAGCATTAGTGCTCGTACGTTGCAGGGCACGACGTGCGAATCGGTCAATGAACTTACCTGGCGGGCTCACAGTAGTGGATTCTCGGCGCGATCGGCGAGATTCGATCGCTCCCCAGCCGGCGACTCTATTCCACATACTGTCCCCGGATCACCGAGATTCACGTAACCCACGATCGATAGCGGAACGGCGCAGAGTTCCAGCCGATAAAACACCAGCACATCGTCGACACTTCCGAGTACCGCGCTGGCGCGAACCGCCGTGTCGGCGCCGATATACAGCGTTGCGAATACGCTGGCGACCACGAAATGATAGGCCGCTCGACGTTCCCGTTGTCCCGGCTTGCGTAAAGACAACGTGAAGACCACGAACAGCACCGACAATGTCGCCGTGATGCCCGTGGACATGATCTTGAGTGCAAGCACCCACAGATCGAGCTGTGATGCGCCATCGAAACCGCTGAGAATCACGTCGTTGCCCATGGCGCGACGCTTTGCTCCTTGATCCAGGTTGCCGCCAAGCCAGACGTTATCTGCCCGCCCTCACCGGCGATCCGGGAGGACAGTATATGCAACTCCTTATTTCAAAACGCGCTCAGCGCAAAGCACGTCGATCAGGCGTTCGATTTGAATATACTGTCACCGTATTACCGATTTCCTATGTTTCACTGTTGGCGATTCTTATCGCCTAGAACTTTGACAAGGAACTCTACGGCAGCGTGATTGTAGATTATCGGAGTAACAGGTGGGACTTCCCCTGTTTCAAGATATTCGTCTTCCTGTTTCTTGTTACGAAAGTTGTATGCAGAATAATCGGAATTATTTTTCAGATCATTTTCTTGGATACATCGCCATACATGGTGGCGACCCACGGCGGGCAGCAATCGCTGGACTTCGGCAGCCAGCTCCATAGCCGAAAGCGGATAGTTCTTTGTTAAGTTCTCTTTGACATGCTTAATGACCTCAACTTGATCCACCGGCACTACGTCGCCGACAAGTTGCAATGCTGTCGCACCATCCTTTTCCACAAACTCGCCTTGCTTAATAAACTTCAGCTTAGCGGCGAGCTCCTCATCAAGAACCATAATTCGCGTCTCATCTTTTTCGATGAGAGCATTCTCAGTATCCAAAATGGCAGCATTTTGCGGGCCCGCGCGACCTATTTTGGACATTAAATCTATCCACTGCTGATTATTTTGCTCGATTCGATGGCTGATTATATTTTCAAGCTCAGCGCTCTGAATTCGTTGCGTTCGCCCTCCATAACGAAAGTATATTTCACCATTTTTGATCGTTTGGTCTTTACCCTCGTCCTTGCGGGCAATAACAGGCTTTGCGCGCGCCGGCAAGACTCGGAAGACGCCAAATCGCATGTTGTCGATATCTACAATCGCCTGTGACCATTCAATATCTGATGAGAAAATTTCGAGCAAAAATCCTGTAATCTTTTCGGGATCGATCTTTTCGAACTGATCGATCGATTTTTCGGACATTCCACTCAGGATTCGAGGTGCATCTTTCACCCCTATGATTAGATAGCCTCCTCGATTATTCGCAAACGCGGCGAAATCTCGGAAGTAGTCGGCCAACGCGGCTAGGTTAAATTGCTCCTTGAACTCAAGCTCTTGTCCCTCGCGATGATATAAGCGCCCACCATTGAGGCGTAGTAACTCTTTAACTTTTGTTTCATCAATCACGGAGACAACTTGTCCTCAACATGTAGTGCCGAGCGGGAGGCCGACGGGCATTACTCGTTCGGCCCTCTTTCTACTCCATTTAAATGACCTAAAACTTGTTTCTTTGATCTAACACTGGAATTGACCGGCGGCGCAGCCGTACGCTTAGACCTCTGGCTCGTCAACAGGAGCGACATGGCCTTTCTTGATTAGATTGCGAAGAAGCATTTTTGCTACTTGTTGCTCCGAGAGCCCCCCGAGCTGCGTCGATTCGTAACCTCGGTCTCCGTAGACAGTGACGACATTCTCGTCCAAAGAATAATCAGCTCGATAGAGCTTCCCGTTAAGCTCAAGTTCGATATTTCCCATGGTCTCTCTATGCTATCCGTTAAGGTCTAACGCTTAAGCTTCGTTGTCGCCGAAGCGCGGACGGAACCCAATACGCAGTAGCGCTTTGGGCGGTCAACTGCAGCGATTCGTAAGATCAAACATCAATCTCATGGGTCCACTGAGGCGACCAACCTCCGGACAAATAGTCAACCAGGTTTTTATCACCATAAAACCTAATTCGACCCCCTTGGCCATAAGCTAATGCAGATTGATCCACTTTCAGACCGGCATTTCTTGCGGCGGCAGTAAGTTCAGTCAGCAATTCGCTATTGGCTGATTCTGTGTTGGAGGTCGACCGTGCGTCGAACACGGCAAAGTCAATCCACCCTCCTGCCCGAGCCCGCTCTCTCAAATGCGCAAGCTTTACTTTCATAACGTACTCCCCCTCTTTTATCTAACGCCTAAGCTCAGTTGTGGCGGCGTAGCCGACATCAACTGCAGCGCCAAGTTAGGCGCACTTGTTCAAGGCCTATCAATTAGCTCGCCAATGGCACGAGACCAACGCTTGTTATGAATAAGCCGTTCTTCTTGAAGCCCGCCCTGCAGGATTTCTCGTTTGGTGTAGCCACTGATTTGCTCCCAGTCGTCTCGAAAAACGTAAGTCGCATTTCCGGTATGAGGACTCTCTAATACGTACCTTTGTTGGTCGGTAAAACCGAATACAACGTAGTCACTGAACCCTCCAACCCCAACCGCAACGAAGTCGGGGCTGTGCCGCGTGATTTTCCTGATGCGTTCAGTCGCAACTGCACGTTCATCCTTTGGAAGCTTCTTAAGATAGCTATCTAGCTCTTTACGCGCACGGTCGAATGGAAATTCCCCTGGCGGAAGAATACTCCATTTCACGCTACGGACTTGGAGTGGAGCGGCCAAATCGGGAGCTACTACGTCGAACGAAGGGAAGATCTCAAGAAATAAATTAAGCAGTACAACGATGTCCGCTTCTGGTTCATCACGGCGAATCACACGCGATGCAGCGACCAGTTTGCCGTCCTTCTCCACGGCCGTAAGTTTTTCTTCCGGGGGCGGAATAAGGTCCCGAGGATATGCTTCGTAGTCACGGTTCTGAATTCCCGTATGTTCTTTTCCATGCCAGTCTTGCCACGATGTATGAATCATGCGCGAGTAGGTTTCCATTGGCAGATCTCGGCGCACTATCTCCTTGCCCTGAGAATTGAAGCTCGTAGCTTTACCAACTACTTGCGGCAGGATTGTTTCACCAGAGGTAGGAATTTCTTCGAACCCGATTCTGCTGGCTAGATCTTTAGTCAACTCAGGGCTTACTAGTCGAAACTCCGGCGAGCGTTTAATTAGCTTTCTATAGACTGAAAGCGTACGCACTTGTTTTGGCATCTTTCCTTTCCGCTTTTCAATGGCCTAACGCCAAATATACGCACGAAGCTACGTATAGCGCTTAAAGAACTTTTCGCGTCGCAACAGCATAGCGGCCGAACTGTGCGCCGCAGAGGGCTTTGCAGATTGCTATACGAGTTCGCAGTCTTGTCGATTAGGTATCGAGTACTTAGAGCGCTCACCACTCCGGAATCCCTCGCTCGCTCAATACCACCCGGTTCCCCGCCGCATCGAACCGCGTCAGTTCCTGACGCCCTCTCCGACAACGCACGAACGTGGCATTAATCACACCGTTCGATTCGGCGAAACATTCTTCCTTGGAACGCGGCGCGATGGTGATCCATTGCGGCTGGCTGTTTATGAGCGGCTGCATGGCGGCCTGGCTGACGCCGCTGCTGAAGCTGCCGACCGCACGGCCTAGCGCATTGGCGGGGTCGGCTTGTGCAGCCGTGGTGGCGCCGGCGAGTAACGCCAGCGCGGCGATGATTGGATAGTTCATGCTCCCCCTCGTCTCACGCGGCAGCTCGCCGCGGGCCGGCTGGTACGCAGGCGCGTCGCCAAAGCCGAAACGGCAACATTCCATAAAACGCGTGGCGAAGGAAGGGACTCGCGGCCGCGCCATTATTCGCCATTCGTCGCAGGGCGCGCCGGATGCAAGGCCGTGCAATGGGTACGGTTATTACCGTGAGGCAGCTGCTGCACGCATTTGGACTACGCGAGCAGTCTAGTAGTCAAACGGCGCTAGTGCGACGCGCAATCTCGCGAGTCGGAGCGCTGCAAGAACTTGAACCGATGGCAGCAAGCCGGGCGTGGCCTGCCTATCGACTCGCCCCGTAATGCCGCTGTCGCTGTCCTCTGCCTGAGGCGGCGCAATCTCTCTACTGCCCGACTCGAAGGACTTTGCTATCGCTGGCCACGCCATGCGATGCGGTGGCTTAGACGATTGTCTACTGTGCCTGCCATGAATTGTATCCAATCATGTCAACCGTTAGTATCCAGATAACTCTTTCGTCGAGCGATACCCACGATGACCGACCGCAGCTACGCATTCCCGCCCGGCGGCCTGCCGCCGCAGACTGATCGCACGGTCGATCGCGCCGTGTTCAAGACCGCCTATGCGGTGATTCCGGCCGGCACGATGCGGGATATCATCACCAGCAAGCTGCCGCACTGGCGCGATACGCGGGCCTGGATTCTGGCGCGGCCGCTGTCCGGCTTTGCCGAAACCTTTGCCCAGTACGCGATGGAAGTCGCCCCCGGCGGCGGCTGCGACCAGGGCGAGCCGGCGGCCGGCGTGGAAGGGGTGTTGTTCGTGCTCGCCGGCCGTGGGTCGCTAACGCTTGGCGGCGATACGCACACGCTGCGTGCGGGGAGCTATGTATTCCTCGCCCCGGATGCTCCTTGGTCGCTGCACAACGACGGCGACGAGCCGCTGCGTTTTCAGTGGATACGCAAGGCCTACGAGCCAGTGGCCGGCATCGCCGCGCCGGCCTCGTTCGTGACCCACGATGACGACGTGGCTCCCGCCTACATGCCGGACTGCAACGGCGTGTGGGCGACCAGTCGCTTCGTGGACGCCGACGATCTGTCGCACGACATGCATGTAACGATCGTGACCTTCGAGCCGGGCGGCGTGATTCCGTTTTCGGAAACGCATGTGATGGAGCACGGGCTGTACGTGCTCGAAGGCAAGGCGATCTACCAGCTCAACGAAGACTGGGTAGAGGTCGAGGCCGGGGACTTCATGTGGCTGCGCGCCTTCTGCCCGCAGGCCTGTTATGCCGCCGGGCCGGGGCGTTTTCGCTATCTGCTGTACAAGGACGTCAACCGCCACCCGCGCATGGATCCGCTCGCCCGGCCAGGGGCTGGCGCATGAGCGACAAGCAGGACGAGACGCTGCCGGTCGATCGCCGCATCGAGGCGGACATTACCCGGGCGATCTACGACCAGCGCATGCCGCCGGGCACGCGCCTGTCGGAGGAACGCCTGGGCGAGCTGTACGACGTGAGCCGTACGGTGGTGCGCAAGGCGTTGTTCCAGTTATCCAGCCGCAAGCTGGTGGAAATTCGCGCCAACCGCGGCGCGCGGGTGGCCCAGCCGAGTGCGGCACAGGCGCGCGAGGTGTTCGCCGCCCGGGCCACGCTGGAAGCCGCCATGCTCGAAGACAGCATGACGCGCTTCACGCCGGCCGATATCGCGGCCCTGCGCGCCACGCTGGCACACGATCACCACGGCCCGGCAAGCGAAACCGACGCGGCCGAGTCGATCGCCGAATCGGGCGATTTTCATCGCGCGCTGGCGCGTCTGCACGGCAACCCGGTGTTGCGCGATTTTCTCGACGAACTGATTGGTCAGACGTCGCTGATTATCGCCCTGTATCGCCCGCGCGAAGCCGAGCTGTGCTCGCACGACGCCCACGACGAACTGCTGGACGCCATCGAAGCCGGCGACGGGGCCACCGCCCGCCGAGCCATGCACGAGCACCTGATGGCCTGCCTCGACGCCCTCGAACTCCAGCCGGCCGGCCCCAACGCCCTGGCCGACATGCTCGGCCGCGCGCGCTGACCGGCCACCGCCCAACCGTTTACCCGACCCGGATACCGTTGCCATGAGCGAAACCGATATCGACCGTTCCTACCCTCGCGATCTCGTCGGCTATGCCGGCCAGCCGCCGCATGCCCAATGGCCGGGCAATGCCCGCATCGCGGTGCAGTTCGTCATCAACTACGAAGAAGGCGCAGAGAACAACATCCTCCACGGCGACGCGGCCTCCGAGAGCTTCCTGTCGGAAATGGTGGGCACCGACGCCCGCGAAGGCGTACGCCATATGAGCATGGAATGGCTCTACGAATACGGCAGCCGGGCCGGCTTCTGGCGTTTGCTGCGCCTGTTCACCGAGCGCGATCTCACCGCGACGGTGTTTGCCGTGGGCATGGCGCTGGAGCGCAACCCGCAGGCGGCCCAGGCAATGATGGATGCCGGCTTCGAGATCGCCTCCCACGGCTGGCGCTGGATCGACTATCAGCACGTGGATGAAGCCACCGAGCGCGAGCATATCGCCAAGGCGGTGGCTGCCATCGAGCGCACCACCGGGCAGACGCCGGTGGGCTGGTATACGGGGCGCTGCGGGCCCAACACGCGCCGGCTGGTGGCCGAACACGGCGGCTTTCTCTACGACGCCGATTCCTATGCCGACGATCTGCCCTACTGGGAAGACGTCAACGGCGAGCCCCAGCTGATCGTGCCCTACACGCTGGATACCAACGATATGCGCTTTGTCGCCCCGCAGGGCTTCAACAGCGGCGAGCAGTTCTACAACTATCTGAAAGACGCCTTCGACGTGCTCTATGCCGAGGGCGACACCGCGCCGAAGATGCTGTCGGTCGGCCTGCATTGTCGTGTGGCCGGGCGCCCGGCCCGCGCGGCCGCCGTCGCCCGCTTCCTGGACTACGTGCGTTCGCACGACGACGCCTGGGTGTGCCAGCGCCAGGACATCGCCCGCCACTGGCGCGCCACGCATCCCTGTAACGCCAATAAATAAAGGACCGCGTTCGCGGCCCGACACAAGATAAAATCGGAGGAGCCCCGATGCCCGAAAACACCCGGCCCGACCGGCCTGCGGTACTGCGAGCCGAGCCGCTGCGCGCCGATACCTTCGCGCCGTTCGGCGACGTGATCGAATCCACCACCACGCCGAACGCCATCAATCAGGGCATGGGCGAACGCTTTGCCGACCTGGCCACGCTGGAGCTGGACGCCGACGGCGGACGCCCGACCATCAGCCGCGTGCGCTGCCAGCCGGAAACGCTGCCGGTGGTCCTGCGCCTGATGGAACGCCATCCGCTATCCAGCCAGGCATTCGTGCCGGTCGACGGCCAACGCTATATCGTGGTGGTCGCACCCGCCGGCGATGCGCCCAAGCCCGAATCGCTGCGGGCGTTCGTGGCCAGGGGCGATCAGGGCATCAACTACCGGCGCGGGGTATGGCATCACCCCATGATCGCTCTCGATGACGTCTGCGAATTCGTGGAAGTACATCGCGCCGGGCCCGAGGCCAACTGTGACGAAGTGGCCATCGACGCGGCCATGGCCGTGGATGTGGCCGACACCACAGGAGGCCAGCGATGAACGATCACGCCGCTCCCGCAGGCACCGCCGACGTCGACTACACCGGCCGCCCGGCCGACGTGCCCAAGCCCAGCCCGCGCCTGTACAACAACGACCTCGCCCCCGTGCAGCGCGACTTTCGCCCCTGGGGCGCTTACAACGTGTTCACCCTGTGGGCGAACGACGTCCACAGCCTGGGTAATTACACCTTTGCCATCGGCCTGTTCGCCCTCGGCCTGGGTGCCTGGCAGATCCTCACCACCATGCTCATCGGCGGGCTGGTGCTGTTCGTCATGCTCACCCTGTCCGGCTTCGTGGGCGAGCGCACGGGCGTGCCCTTTCCGGTTATGAGCCGGATTGCCTTCGGCATTCACGGCGGGCGTATTGCCGCCATTGCCCGCGGCGCGGTGGCCATCGTCTGGTTC
>NZ_CAXGSH010000118.1:0-9992 GCF_964012375.1 uncultured Salinisphaera sp. | reverse complement strand
ACGCTCTCACTTCCTTGTCAATCACGCGCAAAGCACGCCGGCGCGACCGTGACAGTTTATGCAGAGCTTCCCTAGGTCTCGGCTTTGTCGCGGCGAATCGTCACTCCGGGGTAAAACCCAGGCGGGCCAGCAGGCCGTCGAATTCGTCGAGATCGTGGAAGGCGATACGCAGCTCCCCGCGGCGACGCTCGGCGTCGTAGTCGATCCTGACCGTATTGCCCACATGCTCGGCCAACCGTGTTTCCAGTTCGGCCATGGCGCTGTCCTCGGTCGTGGAGGCGTCAGGCGCTACCGGTTGTGAGCACCGCCGGGCCGCCTGTTCGAGCTGGCGCACGCTCATTCGCTTTTTGGCGGCCTCGCGCGCCAGTGCAACCTGTGTCGTTTCGCCCAGGCCGGCCAGTATCTTGGCATGGCCGAGATTGAGCTCGCCCGCATCCAGATGCCGTTGTACCGGCGCGGCCAGCTGTCGCAGGCGCAGATAGTTGGTCACATAGACACGGGATTTGCCGATACGCCGGGCAACGGCGTCGTGGGTCAGGCCATGGTCTTCGCACAGCCGGCCCAGGCCGTGGGCGGTATCCATGACCCCCAGCGACTCGCGCTGCAGGTTCTCGATCAGCCCCAGTACGGCGGCCTGGGCGGCGTCGAGATCGTTGCGTACGATCGCGGGTAGCTCGCTCAGCCCGGCGCGCTGGGCCGCACGCCAGCGGCGCTCGCCGGCCAGCAGTCGATAGCCCGTGGCGTGGTCGCCACGCACCACCACCGGTTGAATCACCCCGGAGGTCGCAATCGAGGCGGCCAGTTCCTCGATACTGTCGTTTTCGAACAGGGTCCGTGCCTGGCTGGGGCCCGGGCGGATCAGTTCAATGCTAATGGGCACGACACGGCGGGCGTCGGCCTCGGCGGCGGGTACGGAATCGGTCATCGAAGCAGGCCTGATACAGGCTCGGCACGGCCAATGTGCGTGCTAAGCTCAAAGCATTGGCGCCAGTGTAAAACCAAAAGGCGCGCCGTTTATAACGCGTCGCTTCGTGCGAGGAGTCCTCATGCGCACCCGCCAGTTTCTCAAACCGCGGACGGTAGGCCGCGATGTCGATCGGTTGGTCGATGCGCTGCCCAAGCACAATATCGGCACCCAGGGGTACGACCCCTGGGGGCTCAATCCCGATACCGCCAAGATCACGTTCACCGCGGTTCGATGGCTGTACCAGAACTATTTCCGTGTGCAGGCCCAGGGCCTCGAGCATATTCCGGGCCAGGGTCGCCTCCTCATCGTGGGCAATCACAGCGGTCAGCTGCCGATGGACGGGGTGATGGTGAGCTTCGCCGTGGCCAACAAGTCGGAAAACGCGCGCCTGCCGCGCTCGATGATCGAGCGCTGGTTTCCGTCGGTGCCGTTTCTCGGCAACTGGATGAACTCGGTCGGCGGCGTGATCGGCGACCCCAAAAACTGCGCGAAAATGCTCGACCGCGAAGAAGCCATCGTGGTGTTTCCGGAAGGCATTCGCGGCTCGGGCAAGCCGTATCGACTACGCTACCAGCTGCAGCGTTTCGGCCACGGCTTCATGCATCTGGCCATGGAGCACAACACGCCGATCGTGCCGGTCGGCGTGGTCGGCTGTGAAGAAACCATGCCGTCGCTGGTCAATGTCAAGCCGCTTGCGCGGATGCTGGGCATGCCGTATTTCCCGCTTGCCCCGCTGGTACCGCTGCCGGCGCGCGTGTTCCTGAACTTCGGCAAACCGATGCATTTCGCCAACGACGCGCGCAACGAGCGCGACGTCGAATGGCGCGTGGAGGAGGTCAAGGATGCCATCCGCGATCTCATCGATGCCGGCATTGCCCAGCGCAAGAGTATTTTCTGATGAGCCAGTCGAACGAGCCTCGGCCCGAGGCCGAATCCGAACAACAGGACAGCGGCGCGGAACAGGCGGCGTCCCGCAAGTCCGCGCCGAGGCGCAAGACTCCGGCCCGCCGGCAGACGGATTCAGCTCCGACAAAAACGAAGCAGGCGGCCTCGGGTATTGGCAGCGGCACCCGCGGCAAGGTGCTGGTCACCGGCGCGGCCGGCGCGCTGGCCCAGCACGTGATCGCGCTGCTCAAGGAGAACTACGACGTGGTCGGCGTCGAGTTTCGCGGCCTGCAGGCGGATTATCCGGACACCGTCGACTACGTGGTTGACTTCAACCAGTGGCCTTTCGAGGACGTGTTTCGCGAGCACGGCTTCATGGGAATCATCCACCTGGGGCGGATTCGCTTTACCCAGTCGACGCGCAATCGGCGCTATTCGGCGAACGTGGTGGGTACGGCCCGGTTGCTGCGGCTGGCGTTGAAATACGGGGTGGAGAAGGTAGTCGCGCTATCCACGTTCCATGTCTACGGTGCAGATGCGCGCAACCCGTCGCTCATCGACGAGGAATATCCCATGCGCGCGGCCAACCTCATGCCCGAGGTGGTAGACGCGGTCGAGCTGGAAAACCTGTTCAATATTCATCTCTACAAGAATCCCGAGCTCAACATCACCATTCTGCGGCCCTGCAATATCGCGGGCCCCGGCATCAACAACGAGATCAGCCGAATGCTGGCACAGCCCGTGGTGCCGTGCCTGTTCGGTTTTTCGCCGCTGATGCAGTTCATCCATGTCGAAGACATGGCCGAAGCGGTGATGCGCTCGTTCGAGCGTAACCACCCTGGCGTATATAATGTCGCGCCAGACGACTATGTGGCGTATCAGGATGCGTTGCAGCTGGCCGGGTGTCGGCGGCTGTTTCTGCCTTCCGTGCCGCCGGCGTTGGCGCGGCGCTCGGTTCGGGCGCTGGGGCGTTATGCGCCACCGGATTATCTGATCGATTTCTTCAAATACGCGGTGATCATCGACGGCGGGCTGTTTGCGCGTACGTTCGATTTCACCCCGCAACATTCGCTGGCGAATCTTCTGGGCCATTATCGAGCCCACAAATAAGCCAGCCGACGCATCTGCTTTCGAGGTATCAAATGACCACACGTCTGTCGCAACGGCTGCCGTTTCTGTCCGGAATGCTCTGTCTGATCGCTCTGGGCGGCTGTGTACACAGCCCGCCGTCCGACCCCTGGGATCCGATCGAGCCGGTCAACCGCGCCGTCTACAAGTTCAACGACACCGCAGACCGCTATGTGCTGCAGCCGGTGGCGCGGGGCTACGACAAGATCACCCCGGACCGTGTGCAGACCAGCGTCGGCAACTTCTTCGACAACGCCCGCGAGCCGGTCAATATCGCCAATAGCGCCCTGCAGCTCAAATGGGGGTCGTTCAACACCTCGCTCGGTCGCTTCATGATCAATACCACCGCCGGCGTGGGGGGGCTGTTCGACGTGGCCAGTGCCGTGGGTGTGGCAGAAATCGACGAGGATTTCGGTCAGACGCTGGGCTACTGGGGGCTCGGTCAGGGCCCGTATCTGGTGCTGCCGTTTTTCGGCCCGAGCAGCGGGCGCGATCTGACCGGCCGTATCGGCGATCAGTTCGTTCATCCGTTCAACTATGTGGACGAGGACTACGACTACGTCGTCTGGAGCCTGCGCGCACTCGAGATCATCAATTTCCGGGCCGGGCTGCTCGGTTTCGAGGAAACGCTCAACCAGCAGTTCGACCCCTATGCCTTCATGCGCGGCTACTATCTTGAAAACCGCCTGAAAGCGGTCTACGACGGCGATGTGCCGCCGGAACGGCTGTATCAGGATGAAGGCGCGGACGACGAAGACGCCGGCTGACGCGCTGCCGATGGCGGTACAGTCGACGGATCTGCAGGTGCTCGAGAGCCTCGGCCGGGCCCAGCTGCACGCGCATGCCACCCGCTATTACAAAAGCGGCGGGCAGACCGAGCCGGAGGTCGCGCTGGTGGTGTACGGCGATGCGTGCGCGGTGCTCAAGGACTATGCGCGCACGCCGGGCTGGTTCGGCCGGCTGATCGCGCCGGTGCTGATATGGCGTGAAGCCAGTGCCCTCCGCCGGCTCGAGGGCATCGTGGGTGTGCCGCGGCTCTATCGCCAGCTGGATGCCCGCGGCGTGCTTATCGAGTATCTGCCGGCCACGCCCTGGCCCCAGGCCAAACCGGCCGAGGCGGCCTATCGCCGGCTCGATGAGCTGGTCGAGCAGATGCATGCCCGCGGCGTCGCCCACTGCGACCTGCGCGCCCCCAGCAATATGCTCGTCGACGAGGGCGGCCAGCCCTATATCGTGGACTTTGTCGCCCGGGTGTGTCGGGGCCGCGCCTGGAATCTGCCGTGGAACTGGCTGTTTCGCCAGTTCGTGGGCGCCGACGAAAGCGCGCTGGCGAAACTGCGGGTGCGTTTTGCTCCGCAGCTGGCAAGCGCCGAGGATCGTGCCCTGCTCGAAGAACGCGGCCCGATCGAACGTATCGCGCGGGGCATCGGCGAGCGCACCCGCACGATCGTGCGTTATTTCGTGGGTTCCTGAATGGCCTGGTTGCTGCGAATACTGTCGCTGTTCACGCCGTTGTTGCGCTGGCCTGTTCGCGCCTGGATCAATACCCATGCCTCGCCGTCGGATCTGTCCGAGCTCGCACTCGATCGCGACAAGCCGGTTTGCTATGTCCTGCCGGTGGCCAGCGTCATGGACTGGCTGGCGCTCGAGGCCGTATGCGCCGAGCGGGCCCTGCCCCGGCCTTATTTGGCGACCCACGGCATGCCGAGCACGCAGCGTTCGATGGTGGTGGCCCTGCCGGCCGGTCGCCGCGGCGAACGCTCGGACCTGCATCGTATCGTCTCGCGCGGGCTCCACGACCACAGCTACGACGTACAGCTCGTGCCGGTTTCCGTGTTCTGGGGGCGCAACCCGGTCAAGGAAACATCGCTGTTTCGTATTCTGTTCGCCGACAGCGAGCGCACCGGACGGCTGCGCAAGCTGCTGATCGTGCTGGCGAACGGCCACAACACTCTGGTGCATTTCGGGCAGCCTCTCGATTACCGGGAATTTGTCGACGAAGCCGAATCCGCCGCGCCCGATCTGATGGTGCGCAAGCTCGTACGCGTGCTGCGTATTCATTTCCGGCGCCAGCGCGCGGCCACGCTCGGCCCGGCACTGTCGCGCCGCAGCCAGCTGATCAATTCCCTGCTCGCCGACGCCGACGTACAACAGGCCATCGAGGATTCGGCCCGTCGCGAAAAGATGAGCACGGACGCAGCCCGTGCCCGGGCGCGCGACTATGCCAACGAAATCGCCGCGGACTATTCGAATATCGCCATCGGCTTCATGCTGCGGGTGCTGACCTGGCTGTGGCACCGTATCTATGACGGCGTGGACGTGCGTCATCTCGCGCGTCTGCGTGCGACCACCCATGACCGGCGCGAGGTGATCTATCTGCCCTCGCACCGCAGTCATATGGATTATCTGCTGGTCTCCTACATTCTCTACAAGGAAGGCCTGGCCCTGCCGCAGATCGCGGCCGGCGTGAACCTCAACTTCTGGCCGGTCGGCGCCCTGTTACGCCGCTGCGGGGCGTTCTATCTGCGCCGCAGCTTCAAGGGCGACCGACTCTATACGGCGGTATTTCGTGCCTATGTGGATGCGCTCATCCAGCGCGGTCAGCCGATGAAGTTCTACCCCGAAGGCGGGCGCAGCCGGACCGGGCGGCTGTTGTCGCCCAAGACCGGCATGCTGTCGATGGCGGTCACCAGTGCTCTGGGCGGCAAGGGCGCGCCGGCAGCGATCGTGCCGGTTTATATCGGCTACGACCGGGTCATGGAGGTCAACAAGTACTTCGACGAATTGCGGGGCACGCGGGTCAAGAAAGGCGAGTCGATGGGTGATCTGGTGCGCGGCTCGACCCAGGTCTTGAAGCGCAAGTACGGACGCGTGTTCGTGTCTTTCGGCGAGCCGATCGACCTGCAGGCCTATGCCGATACGCATCTGCCGGACTGGCGTGAGCGCATGCCCGGCCTGGATATGGACGCGCGTCCTGACTGGCTGCAGGACTTCGTCGCCGGGCTCGCCGAGCAGGTGATGGAGAGCATCAACGCGACCGCCACGCTCAATGCGACCGGCCTGGCCTCGCTGGTGCTGCTGGGCAGCCCGCAGAAGGCCGTCGCCGAAGACGAAATGGTGGACACCCTGGCACTGCTCGCCGAGCTGGCGCGGCGCTGCCCCTACTCACGCGACGCCACGGCCCCCGAGCTCACGGATGGGCGCGAGCTGCTGGCCGAAGCCGAACCGATGATGCGTCTGGTTCGGGTGCCGCATGCCTGGGGCGACGTGCTGACCGTGGAGTCGCGTCAGGCGGTTCTGCTGACCTATATCCGCAATAACGTCATGCACCTGTTCGCGCTGCCGTCGCTGGTGGCCAACTTCTTTGCTCATGTCGAATCCTGCGAACGACAGCGAGTGCTCGACGGCGCCATCGAACTCTATCCGCTGCTCGCCTCCGAGCTGTTTCTGCGCTGGCCGGCCGACCAGGCCCGGTTCGCCTTGAACGAGTCGATCGACGGGCTGCTGGAGTGCGGCCTGCTGAGCAGCGATGGACAAGACCGGCTGCAGCGTCCACAGGCGGGCACGCGTGAATTCGCGGCCCTGATGAGCCTGGCGCGGATCATGCGCGAATCACTCGAACGTTATGCCATGACGGTGATGCTGCTCAGCCATAACCGCGAATCGGGCCACGTCGAGCGCGGCCGCTTCGAGCGTCAGTGCCAGCTCATGGCCGAGCGCATGGCGATACTGACCGGGCGCAACAGCCCGGAGTTTTTCGATTCGCGGCTGTTTCGCAATCATCTGCAAACGCTGGTGCGCGTGGGCCTGCTTCATCCGCGGGGAAGCCAGCTCGAGATCGACCCGGCGCTACGCGACGTCGCCGAGCATGCGCTGCAGCTGCTGGGCGCAGACCTGCGCCAGTCGCTGGCTCATCTCACCTCGTTGCCGCAACTCGACGACGGCAGCGATGGCAGCGCCTCCTCGGTGGAGACGAGCAACGCCGCCGAGTAAGCGTCGGTGCGACAGGCCTAGGCCGGCATGCCCTAGGGCCGCCAGAGATAGAGCGGTTGTGCCGCCGCCTGACTTTCGAACGACAGATCGACCGGCATGCCGGCCGCCTGCAGGCGCAGGCCCCCGGTCGCGGCACTTTCCGACAATATCGAGTCCGGTGCGCTACGGCCCTGGTAGTAGCGGATCACCCGGGCAGAATCCACCCCCGCGGACTCGCGCGCGAGTGCGAGCACATCGTCGATATGGCCGATCTTGTCGATCAGGCCGAGTCGGAGGGCGTCGTCCGCGGCAAAAATGCGGCCGTCGGTAATGTCGTCCAGATGGTCGCGGTCCAGTTCGGGGCGACCCGCTTCGACAACGCTCACGAAGCGTTTGAACAGCGAATCCACCACCTTCTGCACGATGGCGCGCTCCTCGGGCGTGGCCTCGCGCAGCGGCGACATGATGTCCTTGTGCGCGGCGCTCACATAGCTGGCGTTGTCCACGCCGATCTTGTCGAGCAGGCCGCTGGCGTTCACGCCGGGGATGATCACGCCGATCGAGCCGGTAATCGAGGTCGGCTGGGCAATCACGCGATCGGCGGCCATGGCCACGTAGTATCCGCCCGAAGCGGCCACGCCGCCAAAGCTGGCTATCACCGGTACGCCGGTTTCGCGCCGATAGCGCGCGATGCGGGCATAAATTTCGTCGGCGGCGGCCACGGTGCCGCCGGGGCTGTTGATCCGCAGCACGACCGCGCCGATGGCGTCGTCCTCGGCGGCCTTGTCGAGCGCGCGGCTGATCGTGGCCAGCGTGGAGGGTTGTTGTACCAGCCCCAGCGCACGCTGCGACGGCGCATCGGAGATGAAGCCCGATATCGGCAGCCAAAGTATCTTGCGGGCACCCTCGCCCTGGACCGTGGTTTCATGCAGGTCGTTATCGCCGCGGCCGAACGGCGAGATGACGACGCAGCCGGCCAGGGCAAGGATCACAACCAGCAGCGACAACCGTCGCAGTGCCGTCAACGCACGCAGGCGCACCTCAATGCACCTGGGTCTGCCAGGCCTCGATCGCGGCGATGGTGCGCTCGGTGGCCTGCTGCAGGCATTTTTCGGCTTCCTCGCGCTGTTCGTCGTCAAGGTGCTCCCAGGCCATGGCAATGAACGGGCGCGCCTCGTCGAGCACCTCGTGTTCGTAGAGCTGCCGATAGGCGGTTTCGAGGGCGGCCAGGCACTGGCCGATGGCGTCCGCCGGCAGTTTGGCCTGTTGGAAGACCATCACACAGGCACCGGTGGCGGCGTGTTCGAGCATGGGCTCTTCCTTGGCGGTATCGGGATAGTGTTCGCCGAATAGATCCGCCAGGCGCGTGACCATTTCCACCAGGGCCAGCATCGCCGGCATATCGTCGTGCAGGGTTGGATGACCACGCTTGGCGGCGACATTGGCGGCCACCTTCAGCGCCGGGCCGATCACGCGGTGATAGGTGCGCGGGTCGAGCGCGTCCGGGTCGAGCTGCTCGGGGTCGAGACGGCGGGCGGTGTCGGGATTGTCCATGCTGAATCTGTCGGTTGGTCGTCTGAAAAGGCGCAGGTAGGTCGCCACGCCCTATGGGTCACGCGGGCGGGTGGCCGGTTCAAACCGGCCGCTGCCAGGACGTCATCGTATCACTCGGCCGGAAGCACGATCTCTACGCGGGCGCCGCCTTTTTCGCAGCGGGTGAGGGTGATGTCGCCGGTATAGGAGCGCACGATCTCGGCGGCCACTGCCAGGCCCAGGCCCTGGCCTTCCCGGCTGGTATCGGCGCGTACGCCGCGTTCGAGCAGGCGTTCGGTGGAGCCTTCGCCGAAGCCGGTGCCGTTGTCGTCGATCTGCAGACACAGATCGCCGTCGCGCATTTCGGCGCGTACCTCCACCTCGCCGTCGCCGTACTTGGCGGCGTTGTCCATCAGGGTGCCCAGCAGCTCGGTCAGATCGCCTTCGTCGATCGGCGCCTTGACCGTGTCCGGGATATACACCTCGAAACGCGTGCCCTGTTCGGCATAGACCTTGGTCAGCGCGCGGGCGAGCTTGCGCGCCACCGGGGCAATGGCGATCGACGCCGCCAGGCTGCGCTTGCCGGCCGCGGCCGCCTTCTGCAGCTGGTAGTCGAGGATATCGTTCATCCGGGCCAGCTGCGTGCGCAGCCCTTGGCGCTGACTTTCTTCGAGCTTGTCGTCTTCGGCCAGACCGCGCAGTACTGCCATCGGTGTTTTCAGGCTGTGAGCCAGATCGCCGAGGGCATTGCGATAGCGGGTCAGGCGCGCCTGGTCGTTGGAGAGCATTGTGTTGAGGTTGCTCACCAGCGGCTGAATTTCGTCCGGATAGCGGCCTTCGATACGCCGTTTCTCGTGGGCCTGCAGGTTGGCGAGGTTGCGGGCCAGCCGGCGCAGCGGCGCGAGCCCCCAGCGCAGAATGAAAAGCTCGACGATCAGCAGGATCAATGCCGATGCGCTCAGCAGCGTCCACAAAACGCCGCGAAAACGCTGCATCTGCTTGATGAAGGTGCGGGCGTCCTCGGCCACCACGAGCGTGTAGCGATAATCGGTGCCCGCGTCGGTCACCCAGCGAAAGCCAAATGACAGGGTGATGAGGGTGTCGTCACCGGGATAGATACGCATGAACTGCCATTCGCCGACAGCCGGCAGCGTATCCAGCTCCAGCGGATCGAGCAGGGAAGGCGAGCGCCAGATCGATTCACCGTTTTCGTCGAGCACCATGGCATAAAGCCCGGAGTCGGGCCGGGTCAGATCGGACTCGGGCAGCACGCGCGGGGCGACCTTGAAGCTGCCATCCTCGGTGATCTCGGCGCTGCCCAGCAGCGCATAGCTCAGCCCCTGAAGGCGGTCGTGTTCGGCCTGATCGGCGCGTTCGCTGACCGCCGTTTCCAGCGCCACGCCGGTCAGCCCGATGAATGCCAGTAGAAGAACCGCGGTGGCGGCCAGCAGCCGCGCCCGCAGTGAGTTCATCACGAGGGCTCGGTATCGCTCGTGCGCGCGTCCCG
>NZ_CAXGSH010000117.1:0-10206 GCF_964012375.1 uncultured Salinisphaera sp. | reverse complement strand
GCGATGCCGGAGGAACCGGACATGATGGCTACACTGCTCGAGGATGAGCAGGCGCTCTCTCCGTTGGAAGAAAACGAAAACCAGCAGTCGCTAGACGCCATTCAGGAATGCCTGAAGACGTTGCCGGCGCAGCAGCGCGACAGCGTGCTGCTTGCCTATTACGAGGGCCTGACGCATCAGGAACTCGCGCAGCGACTGGATGCCCCTCTGGGTACGGTCAAGAGTTGGATTCGCCGTGGCTTGCTGCGGCTTCGGGAATGCCTTGCGGAGCGTGCGTCGTGATATCTCAAGAGCGGGACGACAACCTCGTGCTCGAAGCCGGCGAATACGTGCTGGGTACCTTGGAGCCGGAGGCCCGCGCGGCTTTCGAGCAGCGCCTGGAAACAGACCCAGCCGCGCGGCGCGAGCTAGCCTACTGGGAGCAACGGCTTGGCAACCTTGGCCTGGCCCTGGAACCGGTCGAGCCGCCAGCGGACGTATGGGAAGAGGTTTCCCGGACGATCTCGTTCAAGGATTCTACTTCGGTTTCGCCGACGCCCGTGCCCCGCCACGTTCAGGCACCGGCGGCGAACAAGTTGAGGTTCTGGCGGGGTGCCGCGATTGCTGCCTCCGTAGTGGCCATGGTGCTGGGCGCCATGTTGCTGACCCAGCCGACCTATCACCGCGGCTACGGTGAGCCCGATCCGCCGCATGCCTACACCAGCATCGTCTACGACGACCCGACCGGTACAGGCTGGCTCGTGACCGCCTGGGCAGGCGATGATGAAATGCAGGTCGTCGCCCTAGGCGACTACAACGTTCCTGAAGGCAAGGAATTGCGTGCCTGGCTCAAGCCGGAGAACGGCGAGCCCATACCGTTGGGCGCCTGGCCGCACCAGAAGGGCGGTTATAACGTGTCGCTGAGCCGGTCCACGGTTCAGAAGATGTCATCGAAGGCCAAGCTGATGGTGTCGATGGAGGATGCGGAGGCAACCGACCAGGCAGGTTCGACGCTGCCCGGCAAAGTCATGTGGAGTGCGCCCATACTTGCCCAGACGGGTTAGACGACGCTGACTTGCCCGGGCAAGCTCGGCCAGTCACTGCTTGCGCCCGATGCGGACCTAGATTAGCGCCGCTGACGGGTCGTAGCGGTGGCGCCCCGCTCTGAAAAGCCGTGCGTGAATACTGGTGCCCGGTAGAAAGCTGTTTTAAGTTGGCTGAGGGCGAAGATCGTTCATCGCGTAAACTGTTGCCGAGGGCGGGGCAGCGGCAACAAGCGAAGTCACGATGAAACTGTTACTTGCGATCGCACTAGCTTCTGCCAGCGCCTCGGCAGCCGTTCTGGACACGCCGCACTACGTGATTGATATCAGCCCGCAGTGCGAAGAAGGAAACGTCTCCTGCGATCGCGTCGTTTACCGCGGCAAGAGCAAGCGCAGCGGCCATGCGATCACGCTCCAGGGTCACAGCTGGCATTCGCGCTGCGCGGACGGTGTCACCCCCTGTCGTTTCCTCGGCTACCGGTTCGAGAACGGCGATGTCACCTACTACGTTCACGAACAAGGCCGGCTGCGGGTGGTTCGTGACCGGGACGAGGTGCTTGTCAACGAACAGGGCCGGTGGCTGCGCTAGCGCCGGCAGGCGCCGTGGCGCCATCGAAAACTAGCCGGCTGGCCCAGTACCCGCCCAGAAGCCGATGAAACAGGATATCTACGATAAGCCCGAGGCCTCGTTTTCGCGCGATGGGGGCTCATCGATGCTGCTCGAAACACCGCGATTGCGGCTGCGGCCTTTGTCGATGTGTGACGTGCCGTCGCTGGCTGCGATCCTGGCCGATCCGGCGGTCATGAAACACTCGGTGGGTGGCGTTTGCGACGAGTTGGCGACGCGGGATTTTATTAACTGGTGTCTAGAGTCGTATGCCGCCCATGGCGTCGGGTCATGGGCGCTCGTGGATAAAAACGATTCGTCGCTGATCGGATTTTGTAGTGTGGGGCCGGAACTCGTGAACGGCGTCGAGGAGATGAACCTGGGCTATCGGCTGGCGACCCGCTATTGGAACAAGGGGTTGGCCACCGAGGCGGCTAAGGCTGTCCTGGCACACGCATTCCGAGGCCAGGGCATGGGGTCGGTTATAGTCATTATCGAACCAGACCACGTCGCATCGTTGAAAGTGGCCGAGAACGCGGGCTTTCGCCAGTTCCATTCGATCACGTTCCACGGTCGTTCGGTCCGGCTTTATCGACTGCACCGGGCGGATTGGCTGAACGCGGTTTCCTAAACGCCGCGCCGGGGCGGCCGATAACAGACATCTAGTCGCGTAGAGTCATTGGTAGAAACCTGCTTGCTGCTCGGGCGCGCAGGGGTTGGGGCATAGCGAATACGCTTGCGCGCCGTCGCATCAAGGCGCCGACAGGGAAGGCCGCAGCGTGCGGCAAAAGCGGACCAAGGGCAGGGGCAGTGGTGACAAAGCGCAAGAACGCAGGCACACGGGATCGGCCCGAGAGCGGGGCGCCCACTACCGCCGGGCTCGACGGCGAGGCGCGAGAGCATGCCGGCGACGGCCGACCCGCTTCGGGCGCATCCGACCCGCCCGAGTTGAAATCGCTCGACGCCCGGGTCGGCGAACTGCTCCGCTCCGAGCTGTGGGACGACGCCCAGGAGGAACGCTACGATCGTTTCACCCGGCTTGCCGCGCGTATATTCGATGCGCCCGCGGCCCTGATTCTGTTGTTCGACGCGCATCGGCATCTGTTTAAATCCCGTTTCGGCTTTCAGCTGGGTCGCGAGAGCCAGGAGCTTGAACTCTGTCGCCAGGCCGGCGCACAGGGCACGCCCTTCGTGATCGAAGACCTGGCGCCGGGCGTTGATAGCAGCGCAGACACTGCGGTTTCCCAGCCGCGTAATATCCGGTTTTTCGCCGGGCAGGCGCTGTGTGCCGATAACGGCGAGGTGGTGGGCTGCGTGGCGTTGATGGACTTCAAGGCACGGGGCTTCGACGTCAATGCCCGGCATACGCTCGTCGAGCTCGCGCTTCTGGTGGAAGAAGAGTTCAACCTCAACGCGGCGATGGCTTCGACACGGGCGGGCATGGCCGAGCTGCTGGATCGGGACGCGGCGCTGCCTTCGGCCACCCATATCATCGCCTACGAAAAGATCGAGCTGTTGGTGGAGCAGGCCGGCAACGCCGGCCGCAAGCTGGGTATCTTCTATCTCAGCCTGGATAACCTCTACGACATGTCGCTCGCCTATGGGCCGGGGCGTATTCAGGCGATGATCAACCGCTGGATGGACGGGCTTAGAAACCACAGCGAGAACCTGATTTATATTGGCCGCCTGTCGGAGCGCGGCTTCGTGGGCGCGTTCGAGTTCGAGGGGGACGTACGTGCCGGACGCCGGCTCTGCGAGCAGCTGCGGACCCATGCCCAGCAGGAAGTCGAGCACGAGGAACTGCGGTTTTCATTCGAGGCCAGCGCCGGGCTGTGTGTCTCCCCGGACCACGGTGATTCCGGGGTGGCGCTTATTGGCCGGGCACAGCTTGCCCACGAAAACCAGAGCTGGAACAACGAAACGTCGTTGTTCAATGCCGCGATCGCCAAGCGGTTTCGTCGCCGCTCGGCGTTACGCACACGCTTCGAGGCCGCGGTTGAAGACGGCTCGGTATATTTTCACGGCCAGCCCATCTTCGCCAACGAGGACGGCGCACTGGTCGGCATCGAACTGCTGGCGCGCTGGCAGGATCCGGAGCTGGGCGAGGTGTCGCCGAACGAGTTCGTGCCGGTCATCGATCCGGAAAAGGGCCCGCGCCGCGCGCTCGTGGCGGCGGCGCTCGACACCGCCTGCCGTTGTGTCGCGGCCTGGCAGGCCCGGTCGCAGTTCGTGCCGTACATCACGATCAACGTATCCGGCGCCGAGCTTTTCCGACAGGATTTTCACGAGCTGGTCGAGGACAGGCTGGCACACCACGGCGTGTCGGCAGAGCATCTCGTATTCGAGCTGACCGAGCGCAGCGTGATTCGCGATTTCGAGCTGATGGCGCGCTCGCTACGCCGCCTGACCGATACCGGTGCCCGTATTGCCCTCGACGATTTCGGCAGCGGGTATTCGTCGATTGCCTATCTCACCCGCCTGCCGATTTCGATCGTCAAGCTGGACAAGCGCGTCGTTCAGCAGATTGACGCGCAGGGACCGGCCGAGGAATTGGCCCAGGGGATCGTGGCGCTGGCCCATGGCCAGCAGCTCGTAATCGTGGCCGAGGGGGTGGAAACGCAGGCGCAGTGGGAAACGGTGCGTGCCATGGGCTGCGAATATACGCAGGGATTTCTGCTGGGCCGCCCGCAGTCGGAAGACGCGCTGCTTGCCCTGATCGCCGAGCAGCGCAGCAATACGACCAAGCAGGCCGACCCGGAGACAGCGCCAGGATAGGCGCGACGGCGCGCTCGCGCCGCTTCGTGTGGCGCGCCTGCATGAAGCAGGCCACCGCCGCGCATGCGGGCCAACCGGACAAGCCGTTGCGCGCATTGAGTCCGAGCGCCGTACAACCGCCCGGTATGCCTGCCACGGGCTGGTTTCCTGCCTGATGCTTCTGTTTCAATAGCGCCCTCGACCCCCGTCCGTCGCCGGCTGCTGTCCATGCTCTACGCGCTGATCCTGCTCGCCCTGATCGCTTTTATCGTATTCGCGACCTCCGGCTTGAAGTTGCATCCGTTTATCGTGCTGCTGCTCGCCGCGCTCATCGGCGGGCTGGCCTACGGCGTGCCGGCGCTCGAGGTCGTGGACGCGATCGGAACCGGCTTTGGCAATATTCTCGGCAGTATCGGGCTGGTGATCGTGTTCGGCACCATCATCGGCGTGATTCTGGAAAAGAGCGGTGCCGCCCTGACCATGGCAGAAACGATCATCCGTGCGCTCGGCCAGCGTTTTCCCACGCTCACGATGTCGTTGATTGGCTATCTGGTATCGATCCCCGTGTTTTGCGATTCCGGCTACGTGATTCTCAACTCGTTGAAGAACGCGGTTGCTGCACGCATGAACGTATCCGTGACCGCCATGAGCGTGGCGCTGGCGACGGGCCTTTATGCCACCCATACGTTCGTGCCGCCCACGCCCGGGCCGATTGCGGCGGCCGGCAATCTGGGCATCGGCAGCAACCTTGGCCTGGTGATCGGCCTGGGCGCGATCGTGGCGCTGATTACCGCCCTGGCCGGGATGCTCTGGGCGAATCGGTTTCTCGGGCGTGACGATGCCGATGCCGGTTTGCTTACCGAAGAAGCCGACGCGCTCAACGCCGAAGACGCGTTTGCTGCCTTTCGCGAAAAACATGGCGCGCTGCCGAGCGCGTTTGCGTCGTTCGCGCCGATTCTGTTGCCCATTGTGCTGATCTGTCTTGGATCGATCGCCGCGTTCCCGTCGGCGCCGCTGGGCGAGGGCGGTCTGGCGAGCGTGCTGACATTCCTGGGCAACCCGCTGGTTGCGCTGGCGCTCGGCCTGATAGCCGCGTTTCCATTGCTGCCGGCCTCCAAACGACGTGACGCACTCGAAGAACGGGTGAGTGCGGGTATTATCGCGGCCGCGCCCATTCTGATGATTACCGGCGCGGGCGGCGCGTTTGGCCAGGTGCTCAAGGCCACGCCGCTGGCGGAATTCATCGGCGAAACATTGTCGACACTCGGCATCGGTATCTTCATGCCGTTTCTGGTCGCGGCCGCACTCAAGACCGCCCAGGGCTCCTCCACGGTCGCGCTGGTCACCACCTCGGCGCTGGTGGCGCCGTTGCTGGGCGATATCGGCCTCGACAGCGAAATGGGCCGGGCCCTGTGCGTGCTGGCCATCGGTGCCGGGGCGATGACGGTTTCGCACGCCAACGACAGCTTCTTCTGGGTGGTGTCGCAGTTCAGCCGTATGCCGGTGGCGCTGGCCTATCGGGCACAGACACTGGCCACGCTCATCCAGGGCACGGTCGGTATTCTGGTGGTCTGGCTGATGTCGCTGGTTCTGCTCTAGGATCGCGCCCGTGTATCGACGGCGTGTTTGCTGCCAAAGGTAGAAAAAATGGTTTCAGTCGCACCGGGGCGCGGGCGGGCACGCATCGACCACTCAGGGTCCAATCTGGTCATCACGATTCCCAGCAAGAAGAATTATCTTCTGCTGACTTTTCTCGCTGTCTGGCTGTGTGCATGGTTGTTCGGCGTGGTTTCGGCGTTGACGAGCCTGGATCTGTCGTTCGAGCAAGCCGGCGCACAGGTATTCACGCTGGTGTGGCTGCTGCTCTGGTGTATTGGCGGTGCCTTCGCGATCGCGGCTTTGCTCTGGGGTATGGCTGGCAAGGAGGTCGTGACGATCGGCCGGCAAACACTCTGCCACGACAAACGGGTGCCGATATATACGTGGCGGCGCGAATACGACATTACGCATATCCGCAGTCTGAGTGCTTCCGGCGGCGCGACAGCGTCGGTGTTCGACCCGTCTCGATCGCTCGAATTCTGGGGCCTGACCGGCGGCAGTATCCGCTTCGACTACGGCCGCAGCACGCATCGATTCGGCGTCGGCCTGGATGATGCCGACGCGAAACATGTCGTGGCGCAGATCGAGCAACATAACGCGGCATTGACCCAATAGCCGGGGCCCGTGGCCAACGGTGGGGGCTGGGCGCCGGGATCGCGCACGCTGCCGAAGCCGCGTAGGCTCGGGGTCATGCACTGCACCCAGTCTCGACCGCCTTACCTCGACGCCGGCGACCGCGTCATCCTTTTCGACGGCGTATGCCGGCTATGCAACGCCTGGTGTCGGTTCATTCTTAAATACGATACCCGGCAGCGTTTTCGCATGGCGCCGGTGCAGTCTTGTGCCGGCCAGGCGATTCTGGCGCACTTCGGTTTGCCCACGGATCGCTTCGATACCATGTTGTACGTCGAGGGCAGCCAGGCCCATGAACGCTCCGACGCCGTGCTGCGCGTCGTCACGCAACTCGGCTGGCCCTGGCGGCTTGCCGCCGTTCTGTGGCTGTGCCCGCGTCGGGTGCGGGATTTCGTCTACGACCATATTGCGCGTCACCGCTACCGGCTTTTCGGGCGCTACGACCAGTGCGAGCTGCCGCCGGCAGATGATGCCAAGCGTGTTCTCGACAGCCGAGACTAAGCGTCAGTCTGCCGATACCGCGGCGCGCGTTTCATCGGCCGAGTGGATGCGTCATCATCCCGCGTTTTGGGCTCGGGGCATGGCTAAATGGAATCGGGCATGACGAACAGGCAGCGGCTGGCCGCGGACTTCCGGGCCGGGGCACAAACCGTGTTGCCGGTTTTGATCGGCATTCTGCCGTTTGCGTTGATCGCAGGCGTGGTGGCCGTTCGCCTCGGCTTTTCGCCGTGGCTGGCAAGCGCGCTGTCGGTGCTCGTGTTTGCCGGCGCGGCCCAGCTGGCGACGATGCAGCTGCTTTTCGACGGCGCGCCGCTACTGATCATTTTGATCACCGTATTTTTTATCAATCTGCGTTTCATGATGTACAGCGCGTCGATCGCGCCCCATTTTCGCGGCGCATCTGCGGGAACGCGTGCCGGGCTGGCGTATTTCCTGACGGATCAACCCTATGTATTCGGCCTGTACGGCTTTGCCGAGCGTCCGATGCTGGCCAGCCGTATCGCATTCTATCTGGGCGTGGCGCTGCCGCTGTGGTGCTGCTGGCAGCTCGGCACGATTGTCGGCGCCCAGGCCGGCGCGCGGCTGCCCGAGGCATGGAACCTGGAATTCGCCATCCCGCTGGTATTCTTGGCCATGATCATGCCCGCGATTCGCGACAAGGCCAGCGTGGCCGCGGCGATGGTCGGCGGCATCGTCGCCGTCGCGGGTCATGGCCTGCCGTGGAATCTCGGCCTGATCGGCGGGGCGTTGGCGGGTATCGCCAGCGGCGTGGTCGTCGCCCGGCTGCTGGGCGAAGCAGAGGCCGATAATGGATGACGGGCATGTGTGGATCGCCGTGCTCGCGGTGGGCGCGCTGACGTTTGCCTTGCGCTGGTCGTTCATCGCGCTGGCCGATTCGCTGGCGATGCCGGCCGGCGTGCAACGCGCGCTGCGCTTCGTGCCGGCGGCGGTGCTGGCTGCCATTCTGTTGCCGGCGATTGTCGTGGACGAAGGCCATATCGCGCTCACGCCGGACAACCTGCGCCTGTTCGCCGCCGTCGCGGCCGCGGTCGTGGCCTGGCGCACCCGCAATATGCTCTACACCATCGCGACCGGCATGCTGGTGCTGTGGGTGTTGCAGGCGCTGCGCTCGGTGGTCTGAGATGGATCGCGGGCGCCGGATAACAGGGCGGTCGTTAGCGGTTATGCTGAGCCCATGAAGCGATTCGCCCGCGAAGATGTCGAGATCCCGCCGGGATTTGCCACCAGAGATTATTGCCTGCGGCCGTTGACCATCCACGACGTGGTCAAGGACTACGATGCCGTGATGTCGAGCCGGCAACGCCTGCAGGGCCTGTTCGGCCCGCACGATCCGTGGCCGGCGGACGATCTGTCTCTCGAGCAGGATTTAATCGACCTCGCCTGGCACCAGGGCGAATTCCAGCGCCGCAGGTCGTTTGCCTACACGGTGATGCGCCCGGACGAATCGCAGTGCCTGGGCTGCGTTTATGTCGAACCATCGAGCCGCGAAGGCTGCGACGCCCAACTGTTCTTCTGGGTGCGCGACAGCGAAAGCCATACGGGGCTCGAAGCGGCGCTCGAGCGCGATCTCGAGTCCTGGCTGAGCCGCGAATGGTGGTTCGACCGGGTGGCCTGGCCGGGCCGGCGTATCAGCTGGGCTGACTGGTTCGAGCTGCCCGAGGCCTGAGCGCAGGATGGCTGATACCGACACGCCAGGCTTCTATCTGGTCTTCGCCGAGGGCGCGGATAGTGCGGCATTGCACGCGAACTTCGATGCCGTACGCCTGCGCGAAGATCTGTTTATCGTCTACGCTGCCATGACGCGCTCCGAGGTCTATCATGCCGTGCGCGATCTCACCGCCCCGGGCGCGCTCATGGCGGCACCGCTGGCTGCCCATCCCAAGTTTCGCGGCATGGATGCCGGCGCGCTCAAGTGGCTCAAGCAGCGCAGCAACGATTGACCACCGCAACCCTTAGATGCCCCGGGGCGTAGGGCAGTTCATTCACGCACAACGAACCGGAAAGGAAGCGATCATGGCGCGTTCGATCGGCGATACCGTCAAGTGGAACTGGGGCCAGGGCACGGCCGAAGGTCAGATCACGCAGATCTACAAGCAGCGCGTGACCAAGACGCTCAAGGGCTCGGAGATCGTGCGCGACGGCGATGAGGACAATCCGGCCTATCTTATCGAACAGAGCGACGGCGACCAGGTGCTCAAGCTGGAGTCCGAGCTGGATTGAACCGCGGCGATTACAATCCCGCGGCGCGACGGGCGCGCAGCACGGGGGCGGCGCCAGCGCTGGGGCAAGCGCTAATCGACGTGGCGCCGGATCACGTCTTCGTAGTCGCGAATACGGTGGATATAGCGCACCGGCTCGTGGCCGCGCGCATAGCCGTATTTCAGCGACGGGTAGTAGCGCTTGTCGGCCAGCAAGGGGAGCACCTTCTTGAGATCACGCCAGGAGTGCGGGTTCTTGTCCAGACGCTCGGCGAGTCGTTGGGCGTCGCGTAGATGTGCGAGGCCGATGTTGTAGGCCGCCAGCGCCATGAGCAAGCGATCCGGCGGTGGAACCGTTTCGTCGATGCGCGAACGCATGCGGGCCAGGTACTTGGCACCGCCGTGAATGCTTTCGGCCGGGTCCAGCCGGTCGTCCACGCCCATCGCCCGGGCGGTGCGCCCGGTGAGCATCATCAGCCCGCGTACCCCGGTCGGACTTTTAGCCGTCGGATCCCATTTGGACTCCTGATAGGCCTGCGCGGCGAGCAAAAGCGGTGGCAGGGCATGGTCTTCGCCAGCGCGCTGGAATAGCGAATCGTAGTCGGGCAGTACCTTGTCGATACGCCGCACCAGGGCACGCCGATCGACGAAATCGAATGCCGGCAGATAGGCGTAGTAGCGTGCTTCCATCGCCTCGCGGGCCTGCTTGCCCTGCGCGCTCGTCAACCACCGAGTTGCGCTTTGTGCGAGTGCCTTGGCATGCAACGGCATGGCCCAGGCGAGGGATTCGCCATCGTGTAGATCGAACATCACCTTCAGCTGCGGATAGTAGCGACGGTTGATGTCGACGATATTGGAGTCGGCCACGGTG
>NZ_CAXGSH010000116.1:0-10236 GCF_964012375.1 uncultured Salinisphaera sp. | reverse complement strand
GGCCGAACAGGTGCTCGATTCGATGGATCTCGAGCGGGAGGTCGGTATCACCATCAAGGCCCAGGCGGTCACGCTCGATTACGAGGCGGCCGACGGGGAAACCTATACCCTGAATTTCATCGATACGCCGGGGCACGTGGATTTCTCCTACGAGGTCTCGCGGTCGCTGTTTGCCTGTGAAGGCGCGTTGTTGGTAGTGGATGCATCCCAGGGCGTCGAAGCCCAGAGCGTGGCCAATACCTACACCGCGATCGAGCAGGATCTGGAAGTCCTGCCGGTGCTCAACAAGATCGACCTGCCGGCGGCCGACCCCGATCGCGTGGCCCAGCAGATCGAAGACGTCATCGGTATCGACGCCACCGAGCGGCTGCTGTGTTCAGCCAAGTCCGGCGAAGGCATCACCGAAGTGCTGGAGGCGATCATCCGGCGCATACCTCCGCCGGAAGGCGACCCGGAGGCGCCGCTGCAGGCGTTGATCGTGGATTCCTGGTTCGACAACTACCTGGGCGTGGTGTCGCTGGTGCGTATTCGCAACGGCCGCCTCGCCAAGGGCGACCGGATGAAGGTGATGTCCACCGCGCGCGAGTACCAGGTCGACGACGTGGGCATCTTCACGCCCAAGAAAAAGCCGCTCGATGCGCTGGAAGTGGGCGAAGTGGGCTACGTGATCGCCGGCATCAAGGACATCGACGGCGCGCCGGTGGGCGATACGCTCACCCATGCCCACAATCCCTGTGCCGAACGCGTGCCCGGCTTCAAGCAGGTTCAGCCGCGCGTGTTCGCGGGCGTGTTCACCGTCAACTCTGACGACTACGAGGATTTTCGCGACGCGCTGTCCAAGCTGCGCCTGAACGATTCGTCCCTGAATTACGAGCCGGAGACCTCGGCGGCCTTGGGCTTCGGCTTTCGGATCGGCTTTCTGGGCATGCTGCACATGGAGATCGTGCAGGAGCGTCTTGAACGCGAATACGGCCTCGATCTGATTACGACCGCGCCGACCGTGGTCTATGAAGTGCTCACCACAAGCGGCGACGTCCAGGCCATCAGCAATCCGCAATCCCTGCCCAGCCTGGGCGAGATCGACGAAATCCGTGAGCCGATCATCCATGCGAGCATCCTCATGCCGCAGGAATTCGTGGGCCCGGTGCTGCAGCTGTGCATGGAAAAGCGCGGCGTGCAGAAGGACATGAACTACATGGGCAACTCCGTTGCCATGAACTTCGAACTGCCGCTGTCGGAGGTCGTGCTGGACTTCTTCGACCGACTGAAGTCGGTCTCGCGCGGCTTTGCCTCCTTCGAATACGATTTTGCCCGCTTCCAGGCCGCGGATCTGGTCCGCCTGGACGTGCTCATCAACGGCGAAGCGGTCGATGCGCTGGCGCATATTGTGCATCGCGACAAGGCCTACGAGCGCGGCAAGGTGCTCGTCGAAAAGCTCAAGAAAATCGTGCCGCGCCAGATGTTCGACGTGGCCATTCAGGCGGCGATCGGCACGCGCATCGTGGCCCGCTCCACGGTCAAGGCCATGCGCAAGAACGTGACCGCGAAGTGCTACGGCGGCGACGTGTCACGCAAGCGCAAGCTGCTCGAAAAGCAGAAAGAAGGCAAGAAGCGCATGAAGCAGGTGGGCAGCGTGGAAATTCCGCAGGAAGCGTTTCTTGCCGTGTTGTCGACCGACGATTCGGACTAGCCCGTAATGAACAACGTGCATATGGATTTCGAAGCCTGGCTCGCGCTCGCCACCATCGCGACCGGCATTATCTGGCTGGTGGATCGTTTGCTGCTCGCGCCGAAGCGCGACAAGAGCGACGAGCCGAATGGCTTCATCGAGTTCGCGCGTTCCTTCTTTCCGGTTCTGCTGGCGGTGCTGCTGCTGCGTGCCTTCGTGTTCGAGCCGTTTCGTATCCCCTCGAAGTCGATGGTACCCACGCTGCTGGTGGGCGATTTCGTGCTGGTGAACAAGTTCAGCTACGGCCTGCGTGCGCCGGTTTTTCATACCAAGTTTCTGGATCTAGGCGAACCGGAGCGCGGCGATGTGGTGGTGTTTCGCTATCCGCCCGATCCGACCAAGGACTACATCAAGCGCGTGATCGGAATGCCCGGCGATCAGATCACCTATGCCGACGAGCACCTGTTCATCAACGGCGAGCCGGTGGATCTGGAGCAGCTGGGCGTCTATGACGGTCCGGATGCCGATGCGCTATCGACCATGCACCAGTTCATGGAAACGCTGCCGGAAGGCATGCAGCACCCCATACTCCAGGTGGATGGCCGCCGTGGCCCCGATGTAAGCGTGACGGTTCCCGAGAACAAGTATTTTGTCATGGGCGACAACCGCGACAACAGCGCGGACTCCCGCGTATGGGGTTTCGTGCCGGAAGAAAACCTGGTGGGCAAGGCCTTCATGATCTGGATGAGCGTGGACTTCTCCGAATTCGATGTGCGCTTCTCGCGCATCGGTCATATTCTGCATTGACGGGCCGATAACAGATAAAACCCAGCCGAGCAGGACGAGCACGATATGTCTGCCAAACCCTCAATCTCTGTGAGCCCGCAACGCCAGCGCGGCATGACCATGTGGTCGCTGATTTACGTATTGGCAACGCTCGGCCTGTTGTTGCTGGTCGCCATCAGGAGCGTGCCCGTTTATCTGACCGCCTACGACATCCGCGAAACCATCGAGTGGGCCGCCGAACAGCCCAAGCTCAAGACGGCCCCTGCGGCGGCCATCCAACAGGCGATTCAGCGTCGCTTCGATTCCGGCTACGTTGACAACATCACCGGCCGTGATGTGGCCGTCAGCCGGGTCGGCGGCGGCGGGCGCGAGCTTTCCGTGGCCTACGAGGTACGCCGGCCGTTGCTTTTCAATATTTCCATGGTGTACTCCTTCGAGGAAAAAGCGCTTCTGACCGGTGACAATGGGGCCGAGTGATACCAACCGCGAGCAGGTGTGCGCCACGCTCGAGCAACACCTCGACTACGTCTTTACCGACCGCGCGCTGCTCAAGCGCGCGCTAACGCATCGCAGCGCGGAGGCCGATCATAACGAGCGGCTGGAATTCCTGGGCGACGGCGTACTCAACTTCACTATTGCCGCGGCGCTGTTCGAGCAGTGCCCGGACGCGCCGGAAGGCGATCTGTCGCGCCTGCGGGCGTCGCTGGTGCGAGAAGCCACGCTGGCTGCGATCGCACGCGAAATCGAACTGGGCGCGGCCATCGTGCTCGGGCCGGGCGAAATGCGTAACGGCAGCCGGCGCCGTGCGTCGATTCTGGCCGACGGCGTCGAGGCCCTGCTGGGCGCGATCTACTGTGAAGCCGGCTTCGATGCCGCGCGGCGCGTGATCCTGCGCCTGTATACGAAGCGGCTTGCGAACCTGCCGACGGCGGCCAGCCTCAAGGACGCCAAGACCCAACTACAGGAATGGCTGCAGGCGCGTGCGCGCAGCCGTCCCGAATACGAACTGGTGCAGGTTACCGGCGCCGATCACTGCCAGCACTTCGTGGCGCGCTGTCGGCTTGCCGACAGCGGCGACAGCGTCGAAGGCGAGGGCGGGGGTCGACGCAAGGCCGAACAGGACGCAGCACGGCGCATGCTCACGAAACTTGGCGCCGACTCATGACAGCAAAGGATATTCATCGATGAACGACACTTCCCCCACGCGCAGTGGCATGGTCGCCCTGGTGGGCCGCCCCAACGTCGGCAAGTCGACGCTGGTGAATGCGCTGGTCGGCGAGAAGGTCAGTATCGTCACGCCCAAGCCGCAGACCACGCGTCATCGGATTGTCGGCGTGCTCACCCAGCCGGGCCTGCAGATCGCGCTGGTGGATACCCCGGGGCTGCATACCGGTCAGCGCAGCGCGCTCAATCGCGTGCTCAACGAAACCGCCATGTCCAGCCTGGCGGGCATCGACGTGGTGTTGTTCGTGGTGGAGGCAGGGCAATGGCGCGCCGAAGACGCTGCCGCGCTGGAACGGCTGGCGTCGATTCGTACGCCGGTGGGCCTGGTGATCAACAAGGTCGATCGCGTGGCCGACAAGACCGAACTGCTGCCGTTCATCGAGCAGATGAATGCGCGCCGCGAGTTCGCGTTCGTCGCGCCGGTATCGGCACAGAAGCACAAGAACCTCGATTCGGTGGTCGCCGAGTGCGCACAGCGCATGCCGGAAGGGCCGTTTCTGTTCCCCGAGGATGAATACACCGATCGCAACCTGCGATTCATCGCCGCCGAGACGGTGCGCGAAAAACTCACCATGTACATGCAGCAGGAGCTGCCGTACTCGGCCGCGGTGGAAATCGAGCGCTTTGAGCAAGGCGGCGAGCAGATCGAGATCCATGCCTGTATCTGGGTGTCGCGCGACAATCACAAGGCCATGGTGATCGGCAAGGGCGGCGCGATGCTCAAGAAAATCGGGCGTGCGGCCCGCCTGGACCTGGTCGACCGCCTGCAGCATCGGGTCGATCTGCGCCTGTGGGTGAAGGTGCGCGAAAACTGGATCGACAGCGAAGCCAGCGTGCGCGATCTGGGGCATTGATCGAGGCGGCCGGCCGGTGCAATCGCTATCCAGGCACTAACGCCGATGACGCTCGGTAAACGTGACGCGGCACGCGACGGGCGCGGGTCCCTGCCGGGAGCGATCAACGACCGTGGAAGAACCTAAGCGTGCGCGTTGATCTAACGCCGGCTATCGTGCTTCACCGCCGTGCATGGCGGGAGACAAGCTTCATCGTCGAAGCCTTCTCTCGTGAGCACGGGCGTATCGGCGTGGTCGCCAAGGGCGCAAGACGGCCGAAGTCGCGCTGGCGCGGGCTGCTGGAGCCGTTGGCAGCACTGGAACTCGCCTGGTCGGGGCGCGGCGAGCTCTACACGCTCACCGATATCGATACGCGGCGGCGCCACAGCCTGGCCGGCAACGCACTGATGGCCGGTTTCTATGCCAGCGAACTGGTCATGCGCCTGACCGCCCGCGACGATCCGCACCCGGCTATTCACGACAGTCTCGCGGCGTTGCTGGTAGCCCTCGACGACCGCGCGCCGGCCGTGGTGGCGCTACGCTTTTTCGAGCGGGATCTGCTCGACGAGCTGGGTTACGGTGTACCGCTGGATATCACCAGCGATACCGGCGAACCGGTCGAGGCCGCGGTCGAATACGTCTATGCGCCTGAACTCGGCCTGCGGCGTCGTGTGGGCCGTGTCGACGATGACGAGGTGGCCATTGCCGGCAGCGCCCTGCAGGGCCTGGTGAGCGGACGCTTTGGCGGGCGTGCCGACGTGCATGCCGCGCGCACCCTCATGCAGCGGGCCATTGCACCGCATCTTGGCACCCAGCCCTTGAAATCCGTACAAACGCTCAAAGCAATGCAGGCATTTAAGGCGTCCGGCGTGGCGTCTACCGAGCCCGATAATTCGCCTTCCGGAGACTGTCAATGAACGACTCGACCAATGGTCATGCACCGCTGCGCCTGGGCGTGAACGTGGATCACGTGGCTACGCTGCGCCAGGCACGCGGCACCCATTACCCCGATGTGGCCGAGGCCGCGCGCGTAGCGATGGCGGCTGGCGCCGACAGCATTACCGTGCATCTGCGCGAAGACCGGCGCCATATCCAGGACGCCGACGTGGAAACGCTGGTGCAGGCCGGCGATGTGCCGATCAACCTCGAAATGGCGCTAACGGCAGAAATGCTGGATATTGCCGAGCGGCTCAAGCCCCGCGATGCCTGTCTGGTACCCGAGAAACGCGAAGAACTCACCACCGAGGGCGGACTCGACGTGTGTGGCCAGCTCAGTGCCGTGCGCGATGCGCTGGATCGGCTGCACGGCGCGGGTATTCAGGCGGCCTTGTTCATCGACCCGGACGCCGACCAGATCGAGGCCGCGGCCGAAGCCGGTGCCCGCTTCATCGAATTGCATACCGGCACCTATGCCGACGCGACCGACCCGGGCGCGCGCGATGAGCAGCTGGCCCGAATCGTCGATGCCGCGGCCCAGGCGCGGGACCTGGGTATCGAGGTGCACGCAGGGCACGGCCTGACGCGCGACAACGTGGCGTCGATCGCGGCGATAGAAGCGATCGTGGAACTCAATATCGGCCACGCGCTGGTCGCGGACGCGGTATTCATGGGCTTGCGCGAAGCCGTGCGCGAAATGCGTGCCGCCATGGACAGCGGCCGGCGCGCACTGCGCTGAGCCAGCCTGGAGCCGCTTATTCCCACTTTCGTCGGTCATTCCCCGGCATGGCCGGCACTGCTAAACTTCGCCAATGAATAGCAATGACACCCGTTACCCGACGCTCGATCATTTCGTCGGCCAGAGCGCGCTGACCCGGCTGCAGCGTCTGCCCGCGAGCTATTCGGCGCATGCGTCCAACACGCTGCTCGCGAAGCTCGAAGGCGACAATCCCGCCGGCTCGGTCAAGGATCGACCGGCCTACAGCATGATCCGGCGCGCCGCCGAACGCGGCGATATCAAGCCGGGCGACACGCTCATCGAAGCCACCTCGGGCAATACCGGCATCGCTCTGGCCATGGTCGCGGCCATGCAGGGCTATCGCATGGTGTTGATCATGCCGGAGAACATGAGCGAAGAACGTCGTGCCTCCATGCGCGCCTATGGCGCCGAAATCATCTCGGTTTCCGAGGCCGAGGGCATGGAGGGCGCACGCGATCTCGCCGCCGAAATGCAGCGCGAGGGCAAGGGCATGGTGCTCGATCAGTTCGCCAACCCCGACAACCCGCGTGCCCATTACGAAACCACCGGCCCCGAGCTGTGGCAGGCGACGAACGGCCAGATCACCCATTTCGTGGCCACGATGGGCACGACCGGCACCATCATGGGCTGCTCGCGCTACCTCAAGGAACAGAATCCGGATATCCAGATCATCGGCGTACAGCCGGCCGGGGAGTCCAAGATTCCGGGCATTCGTCGCTGGCCGGAGGAATATCTGCCCAAGATATTCGAGCCCGAGCGCGTCGACCAGGTCATCGACGTCGATCAGGCCGATGCCGAAACGGCGATGAAGCGCCTCGCCCGCGAAGAGGGCATCTTTGCCGGGCCGTCCTCGGGCGGCAGCGTATTCGCAGCGCTGAACATCGCCCGCGAAGTGGAGAATGCGACCATCGCCATGATCATCTGCGACCGTGGCGATCGCTATCTGTCCACCGGCGTCTACGACAAGCCGTGACCGTGGCCAGCGATCGATCGATAGCCGCCTGCGATAGGCAATCTCTCCGATGAGTCGTCGCCAGCGCCGGCGCAAGCCGGCCGATCGGGGCATCGTCGATATCGTGGATCTGGCCAGCAACGCCCGCGGCGTGGGCCACGTCGACGGCAAGGCGGTATTCGTGGCGGATACGCTGCCCGGCGAACAGGCGCTCTATCGGCCGACCAAGCAGAAGAAAAGCTACGAGGAAGCCGCGCTGGAAACGCTGTTTTCGGCCTCGGCCAAACGCGTCACGCCGCGCTGCGCGCATTTTGGCGTATGCGGCGGCTGCGCGCTTCAGCATGCCGGCGAGAATGCCCAGCTCGAATTCAAGCAGGGCCAGCTCATGGCCGCGCTCGAACGCGTCGGCAAGGTCGAGCCGGAGACGGTGCTCGCGCCGCTGGTGGATACGCGCTGGGGGTATCGCCGCCGGGCGCGTCTGGGCGTGAAATACGTCGAAAAGAAGGGCGGCACGCTTGTGGGCTTTCGCGAACGCGGTGCGCCGTTTATTGCGCTACTCAACCGCTGTGAAGTGCTGGTCGCGCCGGTCGGCAACCGCCTGACCGATCTGGCCGAACTCATCGATGGCCTGTCGATCCGCGAGCGCCTGCCGCAGATCGAAGTGGCTGCGGCCGACAATGCCATCGCGCTGGTCTTTCGCGTGCTCGACCCGCCAAGCGAGGCGGATCGCGAACGGTTACGCGAATTCGGCGAGCGCTTCGATTTCTCGATCTACCTGCAGCCCGGCAACGAAGACACCATCGCGCCGCTGGATGCCGATGCGCCGGCGCTCTACTACGAGCTGCCAGCCTGGGATGCAAAGCTGTATTTCAAGCCGAACGATTTCGTCCAGATCCATGCCGGCATCAATGCCCGCATGATCGAGCAGGCCTTGGCGTTGCTCGAAGTCGACGCGTCGCACGATGTGCTCGAGCTGTTTTCCGGGCTGGGTAATTTTTCGATACCGCTGGCGCGCAAGGCGCGGCGCGTGATCACCGTCGAAGGCGAGCAGGGACTGGTCGAGCGTGCGAGAGACAATGCGCGGGTCAACGGCGTGGACAATATCGAAGCGCACGTGGCCAACCTGTTCGAGCCGCCGGCGGATGCCGACTGGCGCCGCGAGAAAGTCGATCGCGTGCTGATCGACCCGCCGCGCTCGGGTGCCGCAGAGATGCTGGAATCCATCGCTGCGACCGGTGCGGAGCGTATCGTCTATGTTTCCTGTCATCCGGCCACGCTGGCCCGCGACGCCGGCGAGCTGGTGCATCGGTATGGCTACCGATTGACGCATGCCGGCGTGATGGACATGTTCCCGCATACCGCCCACGTCGAGTCGATGGCGGTATTCGTCAAGCAGGGCGGCGAGGGCGCATAGCCAGCCGTTCTGCGCTTGTCTTCACAGGAACGCCGATGGCCACAGAAATCGAACACAAGTTTCTTGTCTGCAATGAAAGCTGGCGCGAACAGGCCCATGCGAGTCAGGATTTCGAGCAGGGGTATCTTTGCGGTGATGGACCCGCCTCGGTACGGGTTCGTATCGAAGGCGAGCAGGCCAATATCAATATCAAGGCAGCCACGGTCGGCACCGTGCGGGCGGAATACGAATATTCCATTCCGCTCGACGAGGCACGGGAAATGCTGGCCTGTCTGTGTGTGGCCCCGCCGGTGGTCAAGACCCGGTACTGGGTACGCCACGCCGGGCATACCTGGGAGGTGGACGTGTTTGTCGGCGCCAACGCGCCGCTGGTGGTCGCCGAGATCGAGCTGAATACGGTCGATGAAGCCTTCGAGCGGCCGGACTGGCTGGGCGAGGAGGTGTCGGACGACCCGCGCTACTACAACCATGCGTTGGCGTTCGAACCGTATTCGAGCTGGGGGGCATGATGGGCAGCAAGCAGCATATCGATATCGATCTGCGTGAACAGACCCTCACGCTGCTCGACGAAGGCGATCGCGAGATCAAGCAATATGATGTGTCGACCGCAGCCAAGGGCGGCGGCGAGTTCGAGGGAAGCAATCAGACGCCGCGCGGCAAACACCGTATTCGCGCGAAGATCGGCGCCGATCAGCCACCGGGCACGGTATTCAAAAATCGTCGCCCGACCGGCGAAATCTATTCCGTCGAACTGGCCGAATCGGCGCCGCGCCGCGACTGGGTACTTTCGCGCATTCTATGGCTTTGCGGCGAGGAGATCGGGCGCAATCGCCTGGGCGGCATGGACAGCATGCGACGGCTGATCTATATCCACGGCGCGGCGGATACCGCGGTCATGGGCAAGCCGGGCTCGACCGGCTGTATTCGCATGTCCAATAGCGACGTCATCGATCTGTTCGACCGGATCGAAGTCGGCACAAAGGTTGTGATTCATGAATGAAACGGTTCCACGGCCCGGGCCGCTAATGGTCGACGTGGCGGGCACGCGGCTGACCTCCGAAGACGAACAGGTGCTCGCCCACCCGGCGGTGGGCAGCGTGATCATCTTCACCCGCAACTACGAAGACCCGGCGCAGCTGACCGAGCTGACCGCGGCCATGCGCCGCGTGCGCCCGAACCTGCTCATTGCGGCCGATCAGGAAGGCGGGCGCGTGCAGCGTTTTCGCGATCACTTCACCCGCGTCGCGCCCATGCGGGCCATCGGCGCGCTCGCCGCGCGCGATCAGGCCGCCGGGCTGCATGCCGCCCGCGAAATCGGCTGGCTACTGGCCACGGAACTGGCCCAGGTGGGCGTGGACATGCCGCTCGCGCCGGTGGTCGATCTCGACTATGGCGCGTCCACCGTCATCGGCGATCGGGCGTTCTCCGGCGATGCGGCGACGGTAGGCGCGCTGGCGCAGGCGCTTGGGGAAGGACTGCGCGATGCCGGCAGTGCCAGTACCGCCAAGCATTTCCCCGGTCACGGTTATGTGGTCGCCGACTCGCATGCCGAGCTGCCGGTGGACGAACGCGATCGCACCGGTCTGGCTGAAGACATGGCCCCCTACGGGGCGCTCATCAAGCAGGGGCTAGATTCGCTGATGATGGCGCATGTGCGCTACC
>NZ_CAXGSH010000115.1:0-10632 GCF_964012375.1 uncultured Salinisphaera sp. | reverse complement strand
GCGGCCGACATAGTCCGCAAAGGCGATCGGCGCCGAGAGCAGTTCGTCGGGAATGCCGAAGGCTTCAATGTACGCCAACGCATCCGGGCGGATCTCGCCGAGCATGGCCCCGCGCAGGTTACGCAGCGCCTTGTACTTGCCCGAGGAGATATAGCCGTAGGTCAGATACCACTCGGCGTGCTGCAAGAGCGTGTCGATGGCCGAAAGCTGGCGCATGCGCTCCAGGGCCTGCTTCTCCGGGCCGTCGGCCAGCGGTTCGACGGCATCGGCGAACACCTGGGCGATATGGTGATGCATATCGGCATGGGCGAAAGCCATCATGTGGTCCTGGATATCGCTGAACGCCATGAACGGCTCCATGTCGTCCTGCTTGATGCGTTTGAACAGCCGGCGCGAAGCGGCGACCAGCAGGTTGTGCTTGCGCAACTTGAGCAGTTCGAGATGGAAATCGGCGCTGCGCAGGTGATCCTCGTCGGTCTTGCGTGCCGTCAACGGGTTGATATCGATCAGTTCGGTCCGGGCCATGCTGGTGAGCTCGCGCACCAGGGTCAGCGCCAGATTCTGTTCAAAGCCCTTGGCGAAGCTGGCCAGGCGGTTCTTCGATACCAGGTTGAGCAGTACGGTGTTGTCGCCCTCGAAGGTGGCGAATACGTCGATATCGCGACGAATGGTCGCGATCTGGTTTTCGGCCAGAAAGCCCAGCCCGCCACAGCATTCGCGTGCGGTCTGGGTGGCATCGATGGCATGCCAGGAGGCCATCGACTTGATGCCGGCGGCCAGGGTTTCCACCTCGCGTGCGGTCTTCTCGGTGCGATCGCGGAAACGCTCGATCAGATCGAAGGCGGCGAAATGCATGGCATAGGTATGGGCGATCGCCGGGAACAGGCGCATCTGGTGCGCCTTGTAGTCGATGATGCGCAGCTCACTGCCATCGTCGCCGCCGAACTGGCGTCGCACGGTGGCATAGCGGGTCGCGATCGCAAGGGACTTCTTGGCGGCCGTGACCGAGGCCGCGCCCACGCTGATACGCCCGCCCACCAGCGTACCCAGCATGGTGAAAAAGCGCTTGTTGCTGCCGGAAATCGGGCTGTCGTAGTCGCCGTTCTCGGCCACGCTGGCATAGCGATCGAGCAGGTTCTCGCGCGGGATGCGCACGTTGTCGAAGTACAGCCGGCCGTTGTCGACGCCGTCCAGGCCCATCTTGGAGCCACAGTCCTCGATACGCACGCCCGGTGCGGGCTCGCCGTCATCAGTGCGAATGGGCACGACGAAGGCGTGTACGCCGTAGTTCTCGCCGCCGGTGGCCAGCTGGGCGAACAGGGTCACCGCATGGCCGTCGCGAGCGGCGTTGCCGATCCACTCCTTGCGGGCCGACATGGTCGGCGTATTGATGACGAACTCGTCGGTGTCGGGGTCGAAGGTGGCGGTGGTCTCGACTTCCTGTACGTTCGACCCGTGGCCGGATTCCGTCATCGCAAAGCCGCCAAGCAGCTTGCCCGAGGCGATATCCGGCAAGTACTTTTTATGGTGCTCGTCGTTGCCCAGAAAGATGATGCTGCCGCCGAACAGGCCGAACTGCACGCCGAATTTCACCACCAGGCTCAGGTCGAACATGGCCAGGGCCTGGAACACATGGATGAAGCCGGCCATATCGCCTTCGCCGCCCACGCTTTCGGGCATGGCGCCAATGGCGATGTCCTGTTTTTCGGTCGCCAGATATTTCAGCCAGCGCAGCACCGTCGCGCGCTGGCTTTCCTCGGACTCGCCAGTGCTGTAAGTGAAGATGTCGTCGGCCAGGGCGTCGCGCACCTCCTGCCATTTCGTCGCGTAGTCGCCTTCCAGAATGCCGCGCAGCTTGTCCGCGTCGAAGCTCGGCTCCGGCTCGTTGCGGCTCTGGTCGACCGGCTCGCCGGTGTCCTGAAAGATCTCGGCGGACACGCCCATGCCGCTCACGCCATATTCGCGGGCATAGTCGGCTACAGCTTTGTTGAACTCGCCGTTAGCGCTGCCGCCCATTGCATCGCTCATCGCGGTCAGCGAGGGCTGGCGGCGACCGACCTGCTCGCGAATACGCCGGCGCAGGCGGGCCAGTTCGGTCGCATTGGGCGGATTGGCCGCGTCCAGCCATGCATCGAGCGTTTTACGCGTCTGTGTATCGATGCCCGGCAACTGCCCGGCCATGGACTCGATGTATGCAGATTCTTCCTGTGCGAGCGTACCGTCCGACCAGGCGATATAAATCACCGGGAGCAGCGGTTGGAGTTCGGTATCCTCGACTAGGGCATCGGTGCGCTGTGACATGAAACGTCTTCAGATAGGGCGGGTACTCCTTTGTACCAAAAACGGCGCGAATCCGATGCAACGCAGGCGCGATGGTGCCGTGCCGTGAACAGCACGCAGGCGCTCACGGACATACGGTACGGACAGGCGCGGTAGGGCTGGCGCGGCCACGCACGCCGGCCAAGCAAGGCGGCGGGTTCAGTTCGAGCCCTTGCCGTAACCCTGCGGATTGTTCGACTGCCAGCGCCAGGCGTCGGCCATGATGTCGTCGAGGCTGCGCCGGCAGTGCCAGTCGAGCTCGGTTTCGGCCTTGTGCGGGTTGGCCCAGCACTGGGCGATATCGCCCGGGCGGCGGGCCACGATGCGATAGGGCACCTCGCGCCCGCTCACGCGTTCGAACGCCCGTACGGCTTCGAGCACCGAGTGGCCCTTGCCGGCACCCAGGTTCCAGGTATGCAGGCCGGGCCCGTTGGCGATAGCGCGGGCGGCCTTGAGATGGCCCTCGGCCAGATCCATGACATGGATATAGTCGCGTACGCCGGTGCCGTCCGGGGTGGGGTAGTCGTCGCCATAGATCGACAGTTCGGGCAGGCGCCCGATCGCCACCTGGGACACGAAGGGCAGCAGGTTGTTGGGGATGCCGTTCGGGTCCTCACCAATCTCGCCGCTTTCATGGGCGCCCGCGGGGTTGAAATAGCGCAGGATGGCGATCGACCAGTCCGGATTCGCGGCATGCAGATCCTGCAGGATCCATTCGATCATCAGCTTGGAACTGCCGTAGGGGTTGGTCGGGCGCCCCGTGGGCGCGGCCTCGGTTAGGGGCATGACGTCGGATTCGGCATAGACCGTCGCCGAGGAGCTGAACACGAGCGTGCGCACGTCGGCGCCGCGCATGGCTTCGCACAGCGAAAGCGTGCCGCCCACGTTGTTTTCGTAATAGGCCAGCGGCTTCTGGGTGCTTTCGCCCACGGCCTTGAGGCCGGCGAAATGAATCACCGCATCGACCCCATGCTCGGTCAAGGCCTGTTGCAGACGCGCGGTATCGCGAATATCGGCTTCGATGAACGTCAGGGAACGCCCGCTCAGTCGTTCCACGCGCCGTAACGACTCGCGCGAGGCGTTGGAGAGATTGTCGTAGACGACGACGTCATAGCCGGCCTGCAGCAGCACGAGCGCGGTATGGGAGCCGATATAGCCGGCGCCGCCGGTCAGAAGCATCGTCATGGCCTGAATCCTGTCTTAGCCGTGGGCGTTGTACAAAACGCGGCCCGGCGGGGTGGCGCCGGCATGAGCCGCCGGCGCCTTCGCCGTCTTTATCGGCCGAGCAGCCCGGAAAAGAACTGATGCGCGTTTTCCTGCAAATGGTCGACGTCGTAGCCGCCTTCCTGGATGACACACACGGGCATATCCAGTTCGGCCATGGCACGACCGATACGGGCGAAACCCTCGCTGGTGACGGCGACCTTGGCCTGCGGGTCGTTTTCGTAGATATCGAAGCCCAGCGGCAGCACCAGCACGTCGGCGCCGAAGAGTTTGATGGCGGCCACGGCTTCATCGAGCTTTTCGAAGAAGGTTTCTTCCGGCGAGCCGTGCGGCATCGGCAGGTTGATGTTGTAGCCGTAGCCCGCGCCCGCGCCGCGTTCATCCGCGTGGCCGGTGACCACCGGGTAGAAGTTGGTCGGATCGCCGTGAATGGAGATATAGAGCACGTCGTCGCGCTCCCAGAAGATCTCCTGAATGCCCTGGCCGTGGTGCATGTCCGGGTCGAGCACGGCCACGCGATCGAACTTGTCGCGCAGGGCCTCGGCGGCGATGGCGGCGTTGTTGAGATAGCAAAAGCCGCCGGCGCCGTCGCGGCGCGCGTGATGACCCGGCGGCCGGCACAGGCCATAGGCAAAACGCTCGCCGGCGAGGATGTCGTCGGCGGCGGTCAATGCGGTCTGGGCCGAGGCATAGGCGGCTTTCCAGGTGCCTTCGCCGATCGGGCAGCTGCCGTCGGCCTGGTAGCGCGCAGACTCGGCAAGAATGCCCTTGAGCGGATTGGGCGAGCGCACGAAGATGTTCGACATCACTTCGTTGCCCCAATCGTCGGGGATCTCCATCCAGCGCCGGTGCGCGGATTCGAGAAAGCGCAGATAGCCCAGGTCGTGCACCTGGGAGATCACTTTCATGCCGTGGTCGACGGGCTTGTCGACCGCGATATCCAGGCCTTCGAGCGCGGCGACCAGCGGTGGCGTGCGCGCCGGGACTTCCTGCGGTTCGCGCATCTGTCCGCGGGTCAGATAGCTCTTGGGTACATGCTCGTTCTGGGTCGGGTCGAAATAGGCTTTCACGGCACTGCCTTCCGTTGGGTCGAAAAATGAACGCGCGACGATGTTCGTCGCATGACTTCGGCTTGCAACATACGCCGGCCGGGCCTTTGCCTGCAATGCATAATTGGCGTCAGCCCGAGTAGCGCGCAAAAAAAAGCCGGCGGGTCGGCCCGCCGGCTTGCAAGCGATCAGCCGCTTGACTACTTGCCGCGCGGCACGGTCTGGACTTCGACGAATTCCATGATGCCTTCGTCGCCGCCTTCACGGCCGATGCCCGACTGCTTCATGCCGCCGAACGGCGCATGCGGGGCCGGGCCGGTGCCGGTGTTCCAGCCGCAGTGCCCGAAATGCAGGCCGCGAATGGTTTTTTCGGCACGCTTTTCGTCCGAGGTGAACACATAGGACGCCAGGCCGAATTCGGTGGTGTTGCCCAGTTCGATCACTTCGTCTTCGTCGTCGAACTCGATCATCGGCACCAGCGGGCCGAAGGTTTCTTCCTTGCAGCAGGCCATGTCGTGGGTCACGCCGGTGACCACGGTCGGCGTGTAGAAGAGGTTCTTGTCGGCGTCGAGTTCGTCCGGGTGCTTGCCGGCGACCAGCTTGGCGCCTTTCGACAGCGCATCAGCGACGTGATTCTGGACCTTCTCGAAGCCGGCCTTGTTGATCAACGGACCGACGTCGATGTCTTCATCCATGCCGTCGCCGACCTTGAGCGCCTTGACCTTTTCGACCAGCTTGTCGGTGAATTCCTTGTACACGCCGGCCTGCACGTAGATGCGGTTGGCGCATACGCAGGTCTGGCCGCCGCCGCGGAACTTGTTGCCTACCAGCTGGGTGGTGGCATGGTCGATATCGGCATCGTCAAAGACGATGAACGGCGCGTTGCCGCCCAGCTCCAGGCCGAGTTTCTTGACGTGATCCTTGCTCTGCTCGATGAGCAGCTTGCCGACTTCCGTGGAGCCGGTGAACGAGATCATGGTCACGTCGGGCGAGGACATCAGCTCGCCGCCGATCTGGCTGGACGAACCCATCACCAGGTTCACGAAGCCCTTGGGCAGGTCCAGGCGTTCGTGGAAGAGCTGGAACATGGCGATCATGGTCAGCGGCGTTTCGCTGGCGGGCTTGATCACGCTCGGGCAGTCGGCCGCGATCGCCGGAGCGATCTTCTTGGCGATCATGCCGATCGGGAAGTTCCAGGGCGTGATCAGGCCGACCACGCCGACCGGACGGTGGTGGACCGTCCACGTGCAGTCCTTGGCCTTTTCCTTGAGCTGGTCGGGCTTGAGGATATCGATGTTCTTGGCGCAATAATCGAAGAACCCGGCAGCGTATTCGACCTCACCCTGGGCTTCCTTCCAGGGCTTACCGTGTTCCAGACACAGGATGCGCCCGATCTCTTCCTTTTCGTCGAGCAGAGCATCGCGGATGTCTTCGAGCCATTCGCGGCGGGTTTCTAGATCGTTGGGCTTCAAGGCGCCCTTGGCGGCTTCGATGGCGCGCCGGGTTTCGGCCTGGCCCATCTTGGGCATCTCGGCCAATACCTTGCCGTTGGCAGGATTGAGGACCTCCACGCTTTCGCCGGAGTCGGCCTCGACCCACTGGCCGTCGATATAACCGGAAATATGTTTCAGCAGATACGATTCGATCATGGGTGTCCTCGGTCCTGTCTTGACGACTTGAAGCTATGAATCGGGTCACGAACCGGCGCTGCGGTTCGATGGGAATGTCTGTTTCGACGCGCTATCAGTGATCGGGGCGTCGGTGCCGCTTTTAAAGCCTGTGCCACGGGTCCTTTATTCACGCCGCGCCTGGCGCATAGCCGTGATGCTTGCTGACCTGGTTGAAAAGCGCATCGCCGCGCTGCCAGCGGGCAAGATTGTCCAGGAACTGGTCGACAAGCGCATCGCGCCAGCCCACGAAGTCGCCGGCCATATGGGCGGACATGAGCACATTGTCCAAGCCCCAGAGCGGGTGGTCGGCCGGCAGCGGCTCCTGTTCGAATACGTCGAGTGCGGCGCCGGCGATCTGTCGGTTGACCAGGGCATCCACCAGGTCGTCGGTGACCACGATCGGCCCGCGGCCGATGTTGATGAAGCGCGCATGCGCGGCCATCGCCGCGAAACGGCGGGCGTCGAACCAGTGTTCCGTGGCCTCGGTGAGCGGCGCGGCCACCACCACGTAGTCGGCATGCGGCAGGTGCCTATCGATATCGTCGGCCGCATGCACGGCCGAAAATACCTCGTCGGCCTCGCGGAGACGCCGGGCGATGCCGGTCACGTCCATGCCTACGGCCTTGCACAGGCGCCCGATTTCGCGGCCGATGGAGCCGGCGCCGGCCACGAGCACACGTTTGCCGTGAATGCTCTCGGTATCGCGATGCACCCAGCGGCGCTGCTGCTGGTAGGCGATGTTGGCGCGGGTGTCCTTGGCGAACATGAGAATCGCACCGAGCACGTATTCGGCGATATTGCGATCGAATATGCCCTGGGCGTTGGTGACCGGAATATCGGAATCGACCAGGGCGTCGAACATGAGCTGGTCAACGCCTGCGCTTGCCGCATGAACCCAGCGCAGGCTGTCGGCCGCGGGCCAGGCGGCCTCCAGGGCTTCGGTGCGAAAATCGGTGACCAGCAGGATCTCGCTGCCGGGCAGGGCATCGCGCAGGCTGGCTTCGTCGTGGGCGATACGAATATCGCCATGCTCGTGCAGCCGGCCGACCGATGGCGGGCCGTCGGGCGTATCGGTCAGAACGGTAATCCGAGGTCGCGGCTCGTCGGGGTCGACGGCGTGCTCGGCTGACATTTTGACGGCGTTGTCGTGGCTCATGCAGGAGTGCGCGCCTGCGCGTTCACGAAGCGCGGGATTCCATGGATCATGCAGCACGGTACCCAGAGGCCGAGCCGAGCGTCAATAGCTGCTTTGAATCCCCGTGGCGACTTGTCTTGACCGGGCTTGCAAGACCTGCCTACGCTCGCGCTGATGGCCCTGTTCGGCCATTGCCATCCTGCGTCACGAGGCACCCATGGTCGCGAACCTGAAAAAGAGCAAAGAGATCCTGTCCGCCGATCCGGATGAGCGTTACGTGCGCGACCGGCTGGTGTGGAACCCGGCCATGCACGCGATCCCGATTTCGGGCATTCGCCGCATGGTCAATCGGGCCGCCGAGCTCGACGACGTCGTTCATCTGTCGATCGGCCAGCCCGACTTCGCCACGCCGCGCCATATCATCGATGCGCATATCCATGCGCTGGAAGCCGGCCAGACCGGCTATACCATGGATGCCGGGTTGCCGGAGCTTCTGACCGCGCTCAAGGAATACTACAACGCGCGCTATCGCAGCACGCTCACCGAAGACAACTTCCTGATCACCACTGGGGCCACGGAAGGCATCTATCTGCTGATTACGGCCATGGCCGCGCCGGGACGCGAGTTCATCATCGCCGACCCGACCTTCCTGCTCTATGCGCCGTTGATTCGCATGAACGGGGGCCAGGTGCGCACCGTGCCCACCAAGGCCAGCGAAGGTCACCAGATCGACCCCGAGCGCATCATCAACATGATCGGGCCCAATACGCACGCGATCATTCTCAATTCGCCGAGCAACCCGACCGGGACGGTCTATCCGCGCGAAACCGTGGAATGGCTTTGCCAGGAAGCCGCCTACCGCGGCGTCGAGATCGTCTCCGACGAGGTTTACGACAACCTCATTCTCGACGATATCGATTACCCGAGCGTGCTCTCCTGTGCCACCGACTTGGACGGCGTGGCCGTGGTATCGAGTTTTTCCAAGACCTATGCCATGCCGGGGCTGCGCGTCGGCTGGGTGGTTGCCGACCAGAACACGATCCGGACCCTGCGCCGTTACCATATGTTCACCACTACCGTAGCCAGTACACCGGCACAGTGGGCCGGCGTCGCCGCGCTGGTGGGCGATCAGAGCTGCGTGGACGAGATGGTGCGCGAATACTCGCGCCGGCGTGACCGGGTGGTGGACCTGGTCGCCGATACGCCGGGGCTGACCGGCTACTGGCCGCAGGGCGCGTTCTATATCGCACCCTCGCTGCCGCACGGCGTGGACGGCGGCAACCTGTGCATGCGCATGCTCGAGGAAACGGGTGTGTGCGTGATTCCGGGCGATGCTTTCGGCGAGGATTCGAACAGCCTGATGCGCATCAGCTACTCGACCTCGATGGAAAAGATCGAGGAGGCCTTCGAGCGGCTACAGCCCTGGATGGCGCGCCAGCCGGAGCTGCGCGGCTATAGCTGACGGCACCGTATCGGCTCGCACGAAAAGCCCGGGGTTGTTGTTCCAACCCCGGGTTTTTTTTGGCGTCAGCCGTCCAGGGCGCCGCACTGTGCCGAAGGCGCACCCGCGGAACGGGCCTCGGACGGCATTTCGCTGGCATAGGTCACGCGTACGGGGTAGACCTCGCCAGCGTCGTTGTGCATGTTGCCGATGCCGCGGTATTCAAGCAGACGCTTGCTATCGGGGTCGTAGGTGAGCTTGAGCGAATCGACGAAGAAATTCACGAGGAACATATCCAGCTCGGCGTCGAAAACGACCGCCTCGCTGCCCTCGAACGTCGTGGTGCCGGTCTGTTTGGCGCGTAGTTTGACCACGGCCTGCCGGCCCGCGGCCGCGAAGTTGAACGCGACGGTCTTGCCAGCCGTCAGCGCGTCGAAGCGCTCGCGCACCAGCGGGTCGAAGCCGGAGTCGGCCGCCATCGGCGGCTTGATCGTGAAGGTCTTGGTCTGTTCCTGCGCATCGCTCGACTCGCGTCGGAACATGGTCCACTGGCCATTGGCGTGGCGAATGCCTTCCTGATAGCCGCTGGCGGGGATCTCGAGGGTATAGGTGGGCACCGTATCGCTGTCGGCAAACTCGAGTTGTTTGGTGGCGATGGTCTGGCCGTTACGGCCGACGTAGGTCACATCCCAATGGTTGATCTTGCCGTCGACCAAGCGTTGTTCGTGGTGCTCGGTGTAACGATAGTCGCCGCCCTCGAGGGTATAGCCGTAGCCGTTGAAACAGCGCATGTCGCCGTCGCTCGTGCTTTGCTGGGCCATGCCCGCGGTCGCGCCGAGGGCGATGCCGGTGCCGGCCAGTACCACCGCGGTGGAGCGCATCAGATGATGTGTATGCATGGTTTTCCTCAGCTGGAGCGTTGGCGTTGCGGCACGAACAGGTAGTGGGCAATACCCCACTCGTTGCCGGCGTTGTAGCCGAACAATTCGGCAACGGCCATGAAGAACATCCGCCAGCGTTGAAACCAGCGTTCGGCTTCGGCGTCGCCGTAGGTTTCGCGAAATATCGCCATGATCGGTTTCTCGGCGGCATCCATGCGCTCGAGCCAGCTGTTGGCGGTATCGCGATAGTGCGTGCCGGACAGCCACCAGTGCTTGCGCAGGCGCATGTCTTCCTGAAAGTGTGCGAACAGATGCTCGCTGGGCATGATGCCGCCGGTAAAGAAGTAACGCGCCATCCAGTCGTAGTCGCCGTCGTTTTCGAACGTGTAGGCGAGCAGCTTATGGGCGAAGACGTGTACGAACAGACGGCCGTCGTCGACCAGCCAGCGGCTGATGCGCGCGAACAATTCGCGGTAGTTGCGCATGTGTTCGAACATTTCGACGGAAACGATGCGATCGAAGCACTGCTCGCCCGGGTCGAACTCGTTGATGTCGCAGGTTTGAACCTGCAGGTTATGCAGCCCGAGCCGGCTCGCGTTTGCCTCGATCGCCTCGCGCTGGGCATTGGAATTGGACACGGCGACGATATCGGCGCTGGGGAAGCGCTTGGCCGCCCATAGCGCAAACGAACCCCAGCCGCAGCCCAGATCGAGAATACGCTGGCCATCGTGCAGCCGCGCGCGCTCGGCATAGAGCGCGAGCATGGCGTGCTCGGCCTGATCGAGCGTCTTGATGCCGGGCTCGAACAGACAGCCGCTGTATTTGCGATGCGCACCGAGAACGTATTCGAAGAAGGCGGGCGGCAGCTCGTAGTGCTGGGCGTTGGCGTCCTCGGTGTGCTGGGCGATGGGCC
>NZ_CAXGSH010000114.1:0-10688 GCF_964012375.1 uncultured Salinisphaera sp. | reverse complement strand
TCCTATCGCAGCGAGATCTTCTACGTGAACGACGCCCAGAAAACGGCCGCCGAACAGTCCAAAAAAGCGCTACAGAACGACCCCGACGCGCCCTCGCCGATCGTGACGAAGATCGTGGCCGCCACCACGTTCTATCCGGCCGAGGAATACCATCAGGACTATTACAAGAAGAATTCCCTGCGCTACAAGTTCTATCGCAATTCCTGTCGCCGCGATGCGGTGCTCGAAAAACGCTGGGGCGAAGCCGCCGGCGGGCACAACTAGGACCCCACAGGGCATCTAACCGCGGCCGGCGGCGCAGGGCGTGCGACAATACGTCCATGCTCGACCGAATCCGCCGTCGCGCCGCAGCGGCGCGTGACAACGCACGCGATGCCCTGACCAACGGGCGAGACTGGCTGCGCAAGGACCCTGACCTCTACCAGGCCGAGCGCACGCCCTATCGCGTCATTCATCGCCTGGGACTGATGGCGGTCCGCTACTACCCGCCACTTGAGGACGACGAAATCCCGGTGGGCGACGGCGTCGAGCCGGTTGCCGAGCACGAGCACGCCATACCGGTCGTGCTCGTGCCGCCGCTGGCAGCCAGCACGCTCATCTTCGATCTGTTGCCGCAGCGCAGCCTGGTGCGCTATCTGCGCGCGCGCGGCTTTGCCGTCTACCTCATCGACTGGGGCGAGCCGGGCCGCGACGATGCCCATCTGGGCGTACGCGACTATGCCCTGCGCCTGCTGCCCGATGCCCTCACCGCGGTTCGCGCGCATAGCGGCAGCCCCGATGTATCGCTGCTTGCCTACTGCATGGGCGGGCTGTTCACCCTGATTTATGCCGGCACGGGCCGCGATTACGGTATTCGCAACATCGTGACCATCGCCAGCCCGATCGACATGCATGATGCGACCCTGGCCGCGCGTACGCTGCGCGCGCTCAATGGCCCGGCACGCCTGATTCGTCGCCATACCCGCTGGCGCGTCCACCAGATCGATCCGCGATTGATGCATGTGCCGGGCTGGCTCAACGGCATGGCGTTCAAGCTCACCAACCCCATCGGCAGCCTGACTACCTATCTGTCGCTGCTACGCGGGCTGGGCGATCGCGACTTCGTGGCCACCCATGCCACCTTCGGCCGCTGGATGGGCGATATGCTCGACTACCCCGGCACGCTGGTTCAGGATTTTCTGGTTACGCTCTGGATCGACAACGCCCTGGCCAGCGGCACCGTACGCCTGGGCGAGGTCGAATCCGATCTGGCGCGCATCGACTGCCCGCTGCTCGCCATCGCCGGCGAATCCGACCAGCTGGTCGGCGTGGCGAGCGTGCGCCGCATCATGGCCCTGGTCACCAGCGAAGACCGCCGCTTCGAGCTGGCGCCGGGCGGCCACGCCGGGGTGTTCGCCGGCAGCGAGGCGCCGACCCATACCTGGCGTATCGCCGCCGACTGGCTTGCCGTGCGTTCGGACTAGATACCATCTGACGCGTCGTGCCCGGCACGACGCGTGGAACGCGAACAGGCAGCCGCGAACAGCGCACCGCTGACGTTGTGCCACACCGAGAACACCGCCCCGGGCAACGCCGCAGCAGCCGAGAAATACTGCTGGGCGAGCGCGACCGCCAGCCCCGAATTCTGCATGCCGACCTCGATGGCCAGCGTACGGGCAATACGCCGGTCGCCGGTCAGCAGCCGCGCACAGCCATAGCCCGCCGTCAGACCAACGAGGTTGTGCAATACCACCGCAGCCAGCACCACCAGCCCCATGCGTGCGATGGAGTCGGCGTTGAGGGCAACGATGATCGCGATCACCACGGCAATCGCGATGGACGAGCCGAGCGCACACCAGCCGTCGCGCGAGCGCCAGCGGTCGCCGATCCATAGATTGAGCACCATGCCGGCCACCACCGGCACGATCACGATTTCGGCGATGCTGATCAGCATCGAGGCCACCGGCACCCCCAGCTGCGCGTCGGCATAGAGCCAGGTGAGCAAGGGCGTGGCCACGACCGAGACCAGGGTGGCGATACTGGTGAGCGTGATCGACAGCGCCACGTCGCCACCGGCCAGAAAACAGATGACGTTCGAGGCGGTGCCACCCGCCACGCTCCCGACGAGTATCAGGCCCAGCGCTAAAGGCGCATCGAGGCCCAGCACATTCGCGATGGCCCATGCCGCCAGCGGCATGAGCCCGAACTGCAGCACTACACCGAGCAACACCACCGGCCAGCGCGTGATCGCGCGCGAAAAATCGGCCGGCGTCAGGGTCAGCCCCATGCCGAACATGATGACGACCAGCAGCGGCACGATCGCCGGTTTGCCGGCCACGAACGCCGAGGGCGCCAGGTAAGCCATGACCGCGAGCACGCCGGCGACCAGCGGAAACACGGCCGCGATACGGGCAGGCGACGGGGCCGTCACGCCATGGCTCCAAGCAAATCGAAGCCGGCCTCGTCGAGCAGGGCCGCAGTCTCAAACAGGGGCAGGCCCATCACGCTGGAATAGCTGCCGTCGAGCCGGGCGATGAAGATCGCACCGCGGCCCTGAATCGCATAACCGCCGGCCTTGCCCATGGGTTCGCCGCTGGCGATATAGGCCGCGCGCTCGGCGGCCGTGGTTTCGCGCATCGTGACGGTGCTCGTGGAAATACGCGAAACACCGCGCCCACCAACGCAGAGTGCGACACCGCTGACCACCCGATGCGTGGTGCCGGCCAGCGACGCCAGCATCCACTCGGCGTCGGCGGCGTCGGCCGGCTTGCCATACAGCCGATCGCCGAGGGCAACGACGGTATCCGAGCCGAGCACGGCGTCTTCGCCATAGCGCTCGGCCAGCGCCTGCGCTTTGCCGCGGGCCAGACGTTCGGCCAGGGCTTCGGCGCTTTCGCCCGGCTGCGGCGTTTCGTCGATATCGGCGGCGATCGCCGTATGCGCGACGCCGAGCTGGTCGAGCAGCTTGGCGCGCTGGGGCGAGGCCGAGGCCAGAATCAATCGTCGGGTCATAGCGGTTTCACATAGCGGGCCGGTTCGTCGCTGGCCGCGAACTCGATGAAAGCATCGCGCATCAGCCGGCCGGCATCGATGGCCTGATGCCAGGCCGCGAGCCGCGCATCGTCGTTTCCGGCATAGCGGTAGAAATCCTTGCGATCGGGCACCTTGCGATCAACCAGCCGATCACGCAGCGCCGGGCCGGGACCGATGAGCAGCGTGTTGGCGGCATGGCGCGGGCGCCGCCAGGGCAGGCTCTTGTCGAACCAGCCGGGCACGAGGCGTTCGTCATAGTGCGGCATGAGCACGAGCGGGGCCGGTGCATCCGCGCCCAGCAGCGGCTGATCGATATGGTAGTCGACGATGCCGCCATCGCGATAAACCCCCGGCGGCGCGCCGGCCGGATCGACCACGCCGCGCATCACCAACGGCACGTTACCGCTGGCATAGACCGCGTCGCGCACGTTGGCCGCGTTGAGTTCGACGCTGTGGACACCGAGATGCGTATCGGCCCAGTGCAATCCGCCCGGTGTGCGCGAAAACACCACCCGCTCGAAGAACCACCGCAGGCTGTGGCGGGAGACTGCGTTGCCCAGCGCGCCGAGGCCCGAGCCGAACATCAATGCTGCCCGTGCTTCGCTACGGGTGAGCGCGCGCGAACGCACGGTCAGTACGTGCAGGCGAAAACGCGGGTGGCCGAGTATGCCGTCGCGTACCTCATCGGTGAGAAACGTATCGAGAATCGAGCGCACGGTGGCGCTGATCTCATCGCGATCCGGCTTGGCGCTATAGAACTGGTCCAGATAAGCGTTTTCAAGCCGTGCGATCGCCGCGGCCGGGTCGTGACTGTGGCAGGCGGCCGCGAAGCGCCAGGCGCCGATCGACGACCCCACCAGATCCACCGGCTGCGCGGCACCGTCGCGATGCAGCCAGTCGGAAAACAGATACTGATCCAGCGCCGAAAGAATGAGCCATTTCGGCCCGCCGGCCGCGCCGGCCATGGCTCCGATCTGGCCCGGGTTCAAGCCCTGCGTTTCCAGCACGGCACGCGCGCCATGCCCGGCACGCAGGGTCAGTACGTCGTGAAAATCCATCGGTCTTGTCTGGCGGTCGGTCGCCGCATTCTAACGGTCACCGGCGCTGTGCGCCGATGACCGCGCGACCTGCGGTCAATCAACCGTGATGATCTTCATGGCGTTGGTGCCACCCGGCCCGGTGAAATCCCCCTTGGTGACCAGCACCCGGTCGCCACTTTCCAGATCGCCGCGCGTGCGCAGACAGGCCACGGCTTCATCCACCGGCACCACGCCGTTGAGCTCGGAGGGCAAAAATGCCACCGGAAACACGTTTCGACACAGGGCCAGATAGCGCTCCGATGCCGGATACTGGGTCAGCGCAAAAATGGGGATATGCGTGTCCTGGCGCGACATCAGCAGGGCGGTCGTACCGGACTCGGTGAGCGCGATGATGGCATCGGCATGCATATGCCGCGCGGTATACATCGTGGCCATGGCAATGGCCTCGTCGGTACGCTGAAAATGTGCGGCCAGCCCGCTGGCCGGACGGTCGGCGGTGGCTTCGCGCTCTGCGCCGATACAGATTTTGGCCATCGCGGCCACCGTCTGGACCGGGTAGCGACCGACCGCGGTTTCTGCCGACAGCATGACGGCATCGGTGCCGTCGAGCGTGGCATTGGCCACATCCAGGACTTCGGCACGGGTGGGAATCGGGTTCTCGATCATCGATTCCATCATCTGGGTGGCGGTAATGACCAGTCGGTTCATTTCCCGCGCGGTCGCGATGATGCGCTTTTGTACGCCGGGCAGCTCGGGGTCGCCGATCTCTACCCCCAGATCACCGCGTGCGACCATCACCGCGTCGCTGGCCTGAATGATCTCGTCGAGTGCCGCAATCGCTTCCGCGCGCTCGATCTTGGCGCATAGGCGCGCTTTACCGCCTGCGGCTTCCAGGCGTTCGCGCGCCTCGTGCAGATCGGCCGCGCTGCGCACGAAGGACACGGCGAGATAGTCGACGTCCAGCTCGGCGGCAACGCGAATATCGTCGAAGTCCTTCTCCGTGAGTCCGCCCGCCGACAGCCCGCCGCCGCGCAGATTCACGCCCTTGCGCCCGGAGAGCTTGCCGCCGACCTCGACGGTGCACTGAATACGGTGATCGTCGACCGCGTCCACCGCCAGTGAAATCGCGCCGTCGTTGATCAACAGCTGGCTGCCGGCTTTGACGTCGGCCAGCAGCGGTTCGTAATGAATGGCCACCGCATCATGCGTGCCTGCATCCGAGGCCATGCGCGTATCCAGGGTGAATGCCTGGCCGGTTTCCAGCTCCACCGCGCCCTCCGCGAAGGATTCGATACGAATCTTCGGCCCCTGCAGGTCGGCGAGTACGGCCACCGGCAGTTGCAGCTCGGCGGCGGCTTCGCGCACGCGACGCACGCGCTCACGATGATCCTCGGCCTGGCCGTGGGAGAAGTTGATCCGTACGACGTTGACCCCCGCCGAGAGCAGCTTCGTGAGCACCTCCGGCGAATCCGACGCCGGGCCAAGGGTGGCAACAATTTTCGTTTTGCGTTTCATGCGTCGAACGCTAGCACAGCACCTGTATGGACCGCATGACAGCTTAGGAAAATCATGGTTTTAAGCTGCGCACCGCAGAACGCGATCGGTGCGTGCCCACAGGGTGCTCGTACCAAACCACCACAGGCCCTAGACTCGGGCGCCCATTCACCGCGGGGCCGCCCATGCTTTCGCCGATCGAACTGCTGCGCCGTATCGGCATCCTGCTGCTGCTCTGGGTCGCCGGGGTGTATATGCGCGCGCCGATTCTGATCGCCGCGCCGCTGGGCGAGCGTATTCGAAACGATCTCGTCTTTGGACAGACCGCGCTTGGCGCTCTCACCACGTTACCGGTATTCATGCTGGGCCTGGGCGCGCTGCCCGCGGCCTGGCTGATCGGCCGCTACGGGGCCCGTAATACGCTGCTCGCGGCTCTGCTGCTGACCGCGACCGCATCGATGCTGCGTGCCCTGGCACCGGATATCGCGATTCTGCTGGGGCTGACGGCCGCCATGGGCCTGGGTATCGCGGCCATGCAACCGGCCCTGCCGGCGCTGGTCGGACGCTGGTGCCCGTCGTTCGTCGCGCTCGGTGCGGCGATTTATATCAACGGCATGATGCTGGGCGAGTTCGTGGGCGCCGGCCTGACGCTGCCGGTGCTGCTGCCGGCCGTGGACGGCGACTGGCGGGCCGCCCTGTTCTGGTTCTCGCTGCCGGCCATCGTTTTGTGCCCGTTTTTGCTGGCGCCGCGCCTGCACGGTAGACGTTCGCCCGGGCGCATTCGCGGCCTACCGTCGTACAACGATGCGCTGCTCTGGCGTTTTGGCCTGCTGCTGGGCGCGACCGCGGCTACCTTCTTCGGCCTCAACGCCTATATGGGGGCACTGCTCGAACACAAGGGCCAGGGCGATCATCTGGCCACCATGCTGTTCGTGTTCAACCTTGCCCAGCTGGTGACCTCGCTTGCGCTGGTCCCCGCCGTTCGCCCGGTGCTGCGCATACCGCGGCTGCTGGCCATCACCTGTTGCGCGCATATCGTCGGCCTGCTTGCGCTGTTGCTCGCCGATGGGCGGGTCGTGCTCTACCCCGCCGCCGCGCTGCTAAGCCTGACCGCCGCCCTGCAACTGATCGTGCTCACGGCGTTGCCGCCCCTGCTGCGCGACGCCGACGCGGCCGGCGCGCTGGCTGCCGGGATGCTCGCGGTGGGCTATGTGCTGGGTTTCGTCGCACCGATCGCCGCCGGGGCTGCGGCCGATGCATGGGCCTCGCCCTACGCAGTGGTACTCGTCTTTCTGGCCTTTAACACGGCGATCCTGCCACTGGCCTGGACAACGCGTACCCGTATCGCCGCGGCACAACCGTCCGAGGGTTGAACGCGACCGCCCCACTGGGCTGGGCGGACATCCAATAGGACGGTTCTAGACGCGATCCACATCAGCGCCTGACCGTGTCGATGCAAAAAAAGCCCCGTCGAAACGGGGCTTGTAACAAACGGCGCAAAAGAGCTAGAACGTGGCCCAATCGCCGTCGTCGATATCGACATCATCCTTGACCGACGTCTGGCGCGCTGCAGGCGCGCTCGGCACCGCGGGCTTGACCGACGCGGGCGTCGGCGCGGCACTCGCGGCCGTCGCGGGCGCGGCCGTTATTGCCGTATTGACAGCGGGTACCGACGCGACGGTTTTGACATCCCCGCTGAGCAGGAAGAACGCGACCTGACGTTTGAGCGATTCGGCCTGTTCTTCCAGCGAGCGGCTGGCCGCAGCCGACTGTTCGACCAGCGACGCGTTCTGCTGGGTCATGCTGTCCATCTGCGAGACCGCGAGATTGACCTGCTCGATACCACTGGACTGTTCGCTGCTGGCGGCCGCGATCTCGGCAATGATGTCGCCGACCTTGTGTACGCTTTCGACAATGCCGTCGAGCGTCTTGCCGGACAGCGCCACCTGGGCCGAGCCATCGGCCACCTTCGCCGCACTGTCCTCGACCAGCGACTTGATGTCCTTGGCCGCGGCCGCGCTGCGGCTGGCCAGATTACGGACTTCCGAGGCCACGACCGCGAAACCGCGCCCCTGCTCGCCGGCCCGGGCTGCCTCGACGGATGCGTTGAGCGCAAGCAGGTTGGTCTGGAAGGCGATATCGTCGATCAAGCCGACGATCTCGCTGATCTTGCGACTCGAGGCATCGATTTCCTGCATCGCGGCCACCGCGCGGGCGACCACTTCACCGCCTTCGCTGGCCTGGGTGCGCACACCGCGGGCAAGCTGGTCGGCCTGCGCGGCGTTATCCGCGTTCTGCTTGACCGTGGAGGTCATCTGCTCCATCGAGGCCGCGGTTTCTTCGAGATTGGCGGCCTGTTCCTGGGTACGGCTGCTGAGTTCGTCGTTGCCCGAAGCGATCTGACCCGCCCCCACGCTGACCGATTCCGAGCCCTGGCGCACATTCGAAACGATCTCGGAGAGCTTGGCCTGCATGTTCTTCAGCCCGTCCAGCATCGAACCGAATTCGTCCTTGTAGGGGTTATGCACTGCGTTGGCGAGGCGCCCCTGGGCAATGGCGTCGACCAGCCCGCGTGCCTGATCCAGAGGCCGGGTGATCATGCGCGTGAGCAGCATCATGATGCCCAGCGTAAACAGCACCACCACGATCAGCGTCGCAATGATGATGTTGCGGCTGGTGGCCTGCGTCGCCTGGCCGTTGGCATAGAATTGACCGGCGCGCGCGGTCTGATAGGCCGCCAATTCATCCATATAGCCGATCAGGGCATCGAAGCTCGGCGCGACATCGACCGCATAGAGCGCCTGCGCTTCGTAGGTCTGGCCCGTTTGCATCGGTTCGGTAATGGTCTTTAGAACCGGCGCGAATTCCGCGAACTTGGCCGCGGCCTGGTCGGCCTTTGCCTTTTCTTCAGGCCCCGTGAGCAGCGCCGGATAATAGCCGTCCCACAGCTGCTTGACCTTTGCGATGTCGGCGTCGATGGACTGCGCCAGTTCCACACCGTCGTCGTTGAACAGCAACGCCTTCTGCACATCGGCGCGCATTTCGTTGAACGTATCGATTAGGCCGTTGACCTCGATCAGGCCTTTCATGTTCTTGGAATAGATCCGATCGGTGACCGCGGATACCTGGCCGTTGCTGTACAGCGCAAAGCCGCCCAGCGCCAACACCAGTAGGGTGATCACCCCAAAGCCCAGCCCCAGTTTCCCCTTCACACTTCTTTTCATTGCGATTACGCCTGTAATGTGCCGTTGGTCCCGCGATACATGGCGCTACGACAGTCGTACGAAACGCCATTGTCGGAAGATGTTTTTAAATTGCAGCCACAACGGCGCTGGCGCGATTGCATACGACTTCCCAGAGCACCAACGCGTTGACTGCTATCCCGGGGTACCTATCGGCGCTGTAGGGTCTGGCTTGAACCGCGTACGGCCTTTCCTGTCGGCGATCGAGGAAAATACGACTATTTGATTATTAATCCGACGCCAGGGCAGCCGACTGCGTGCGCTGTTTTAAACGCCATCGAACGAAACGCCGGCCTCTGTCCGTTGCTTCTTTCAAGGGCTTCCAACGGCTTCACGGCCGTTGGCGTGGCGCGCCTGCTTCGCACACGCGCGTGATCAACCCGAAACATCGTCTATATGAAGAATATTTTTCGGGGCCGGCTCGATAAGCATTCGGCCCGATAGGGGGCGGCACATAAGCATGCGTCCTACGCAGCGCGCATGGGAGAGCGATTGGCGTGCTAACCGCTGTAGGCGGCGGATTATTACTCCGGCACCAAAACAGCTGACTGCGTCGGCTGTTTTCAACGCCATCGAGAAATAAACGCCGGCCCATCTCCGTCTTTTATTTTGCATGGCTTCACGGCCGCTGGCCGTGGCGCGCGCTTTCGCCCACGCGTTATCAACCCGAAGAACAATCTATCTTCATGCCGGTTGATAGGGCCGGCTGATCGGCTCCGGCATGCCACACCTGCATGCAGCTCAGCGGCCGCTCTTGGGCACGCTTATATATCCGACATATAAGTCGTGCCCGGGTAGATAGACGCGTGGCGCTACTGTTCCGTCAGCATCGCGCGCAGACGCGACACGGCCTGGCTGTGCAGCTGGCAGACCCGCGATTCGCTGACCCCGAGCACAACGCCGATTTCCTTGAGGTTGAGATCTTCCTGGTAGTAGAGACCAAGCAGCAGCTTTTCGCGCTCGGGCAGCTCGTCGATCGCTTCGGCCAGCTGCTCGCGGTCGCCGAACGCCAGCAGTGCGTCGAGCGGGTTCGTGGAGGTATCGACATCGGCCGAGACCACCGAGGCGGCGGTTTCTTCCGTACCGCTTTCCTCGAACACTTCAATGAAGCCGTTGTTCACGTCGTGCAGCAGTCGATGATATTCCTCGATCGGCATGTCGAGCTCTTCGGCAATCTCGCGATCGGTAGCATGGCGACCATGCCGATGCTCGAGCCGCTGGATCGCCCGGTCGACGTCGCGGCTGGCCCGGCGCACGCTGCGCGGCAACCAGTCGCGGCTGCGCAGCTCGTCGATCATCGTGCCCTTCACACGCTGCGAGGCGTAGGTCGCGAATGAGGCGCCCTGCGAGGCATCGAAGCGGTTGAAGGCATCCAGCAGACCCACCATGCCGGCCTGGATCAGGTCGTCGAGCTCGACGCTCGACGGCAGACGCACCTGCAACGACAACGCATGCCGCCTGACCAGCGGCAGGTATTGTTCCACCGCCTGGGACCGATCGATCTTGCCTTGAGCCGTATACATAGGTGATGCGCCTGAATGGTCAACCGCTGGCTACGCGTGGCACGTCCAGCGCGGTTGGTTTTTCGATGCAGGCAATACTAGGCGCTGGCAACAGATAGCGATTGGCGAATTAAGCGCAGGTTTCGGCCCCTTCTCGGCGAATAGCGTTATCGCGGCGGCCCCGAAGAACGCCTCACGGCCATCGGACAAAACCGCTGCCAGGGATTAAAGATTAACAGCGACGCGACGATATGTACCCCAGCGGCGATTTGCGGCCGCCACCGGCAAGCCGCCGCCTTCAACATAACGTACAAGGGAAACCGCCATGTCATTCGTGATCAACACCAACACGCTGTCGCTGACCGCCCAGCAGAACCTCAACTCTTCGCAGAAGACCC
>NZ_CAXGSH010000113.1:0-11170 GCF_964012375.1 uncultured Salinisphaera sp. | reverse complement strand
GCGCCGTCGAGCGGCGCACGGACTTGCAGGCCGCTGCGTCGCGCGTGATTGCCGCACGGAAAGAATTGTCACTAGCCAATCGCGAAATCATACCGAACCTCACCGTGTTCGGTTTTTACCGCGAAGAAGCGGGTGGTCGTGACAAAGGCGGCTCGGATATTACTGGCGGCGGTATCGGTTTCGAGCTGCCGCTGCTGGATCGCTATGAAGGCGAGCGCCAGATTGCGACTGCGGAGCTAGCGCAGGCCCAGCTCGATCAGGACAACCTTCAGCGCGAGGTTCGACTTCAAGTGCTTTCGGCCATCAGCGCATATGACGCCGGACGAGAACGAGCAGATGCGTTGAGTGATGCGGTTTTGGAGGCCGCGGAGAGTTCTCTCGAACTCACCCGGCGCTCATTCGCAGCCGGCAAGGTCGGGGCAACCGCGATCACGTCTGCCCAGAACAACCTATTTGACGTGCGTCGCGATTATCTCGACGCGCTTGGAGCGCTGGTTACGGCCGGTACCGATCTCGAGCGCGCAACGGGTGGTTTGCTCGTGATGGACAGCCGCGGAGCATCGCAATGAACAGACATGAACTCATGAGTTATTTCCGGATTCCCACACTACTGCTCTTTGCCGCGCTCTTGCTGACGGGCTGTGATTCCTTCAGTGCCGGAGCCGACAATTCACGAACCAGCGAAACGTCCAGACAGCCAGCAGAACGCGGCGAACATAACGGCCATGACGAAGCCGGGCATGCCAGTGATGAACACGATGGCGTCGAAAAAGGCGAACTTGGGTCTGACCACGCTGAAGGCGAAAGTGGCCATGACGGGCACGGGGAAGAAAATCCGGACAGCGTTAAGCTCAGCGCGGAGCAGTTTCAGCAACTCGACATCGCAATTGGCCAGGCCGAAAGCGGTACAGCGAGTGCGTCGATCCAAGCGCCAGCGACGCTACATTTCGACGCCGACCGCGTCGCTCGTGTGGGGCCGCGACTGCAAGCCAAGGTAGTCAAAGTAACGGCGGACCTTGGTGAAGCAGTATCGCGTGGTGAAACACTTGCAGTACTCGATAGTGTCGCCTTAGGCAAGGAAAAGGCGGCATATCTAACAGCGGCCGCGCGCTTTAACACGCGCCAGGCCGCCTACGCGAGAGACCGCAAATTGGCTGCGGATCAGATCGTGAGCGATTCGGATCTCGCTGAGTCTCGTGCCGCATACGAACAAGCAAAGGCGGAGCGACGTGCGAAGCGTGCCGAACTCAAGCTTTACGGCCTCGACAATGCGGCGGTCGATGCAATTCGCAGTGGTGGGGACGAGCCTTTGTCGCGACTTGAGTTGGTTGCGCCCCGCGACGGCGTTATCGCGAAACGCGATCTGGTTGCTGGCCAAACACTTGGTGCTAACGAAACACCGATCCATGTCGTCGATAACACACGGATGTGGTTGATGATCGATGCTGCGGAGCAAGCGCTGCCGTACTTAAAAAAAGGTCAGAAAGTGAGTTTCACGGTACGACCATTGCCGGATGAAAGCTTTATAGGGGTGATCGACTGGATCTCGCCCCAGCTCGACGAACAGGCCAGAACGGTGCGTGTGCGTGCCGTCGTCGAAAACCCTGATGGTTTGCTTAGAGCCGGCATGTTTGCCGATGCCGATATCGACGCCGGGGCGTCTAGCGGTAAGCGCTCACGTATAGCGCTTGTTCCCGTGGATGCAGTGCAACAAATCGGTGAGCGCGAAGGCGTGTTTCTGCCAGCTGGACCCGAGGGCGCTTACACGTTTCAACCGGTAAGCACCGGCTCAGAAAATCAAGGCCAGGTAGAAATCCGGCAGGGGATTCAAGCTGGCGACACCTTGGTTGTGCGCGGCGCATTCGATCTGAAAGCTGCGCTTACCGCCGGTGGCCGTAGCGCCGCACACAGCCACTAGGAGGGCGCCATGATTAACGCAATTATTCGCCTGGCGATGGCGAACCGGCTCATGGTGCTCGTCGCGGTTTTCGCGCTGGCAATCGGCGGCTATTTCTCGCTGCGTGCACTACCAGTGGATGCTTTCCCGGACGCGACGCCAGCTCTCGTACAGGTATATACCGCGAGCGAGGGGCTGTCGCCGGTGGACATTGAAACGTTGGTCTCCTATCCGATTGAGATCAGCATGTACGGATTGCCCGGTCTCGAAAAAGTACAGTCCACGTCCATTTTCGGGCTATCGCGGGTTGACGTCTACTTTGAAGACGGCACGGATATCTATTTTGCCCGACGGCTCGTGAACGAGCGGCTTTCGGAAGCCCGTCGCAACATCCCAAGTGGCCTAGGTGAGCCACAACTCGGTCCTATCACGACAGGACTTGGTCGGATTCTCATGTATACAGTCGAGAATGAGGGAGGCGCGGACTATTCGCTTACAGAAAGACGTACAGCCCAAGACTGGCTGATCAAACCACAGCTGCGTACGGTCGATGGTGTGACTGGCGTGCTCTCGATCGGTGGTTACGAAAAGCAGTATCAAGTCCGCCTGGACATGAGTGCGATGACGGCCCGCGGCTTGACGCCGGCCGACGTTCGCGAAGCGCTACAGCGCAACAACCGAAACGTCGGCGCTTCATTCATCGAGCGCGGCGGCGAGGAATACATTATCCGCGGGTATGGTTGGGTCTCTTCGGGCGAGCAGGGTTTGTCTGATCTGCGCAACACCCGAGTAGACACGCGCAATGATCAGCCGGTTTATATCCGAGATATCGCCGAAGTCAGCTACGGGCGAGCCATTCGACGTGGTGCAGAACTCGCCAACGGCGAAGAATCTGTTGGCGGTTACGTTCTCAAGCTGATCGGAACGGATACCCAGCGCGTCCTCGAGGATACGAATGCAAAGCTCGAGGAAATCAATAAGTCGTTGCCTAACGGTATGGTCGCCAAAGTCTACTACTCTCAGGCCGAGCTAGTAGACAAGGCGATCAATACGGTCGTCGAAGCGCTTTTAATTGGCGCCGTACTAGTCCTGATATTGCTGTACTTGTTCCTGGGCAACTTGAGATCGACACTCATTGTCGTGTCGAGCGTACCGCTGTCGCTACTTGTAGCATTCATTGCTATGCGCGTGTCCGGCTTGTCGGCGAACTTGATGAGCCTCGGCGGGTTGGCAATCGGCATTGGGATGATGGTCGACGGCTCGGTCGTCATGATCGAAAACATCTTCCGGCATTTTGAGGAACAGGACCTCAAGACCGCGAGCATGGCGGATTTGATTGGTGCCGCGGCTCGAGAAGTTGGGCGACCGATCGTTTTCGCGGTCGCCATCGTGATCATTGTCTTCCTTCCGTTGTTCACCCTGCAGGGCGTCGAGGGAAAACTCTTCTCGCCCATGGCTTACACGATTAGCTTCGCGTTGGCCGCAGCTCTGTTGCTATCCCTCACACTCGTACCCGTGCTGGCAATACTGGCATTCCGACGTGTTACCACGATGCGGGAGCCGCGGTTTGTGTCGTGGATGAAGGCCGGTTACCGCCCGATGCGCGACGCCGCGCTAAAAGCACCGATCGTTGTAGTAGGGACAGCGCTCATCTTATTCATTGCGAGTCTCGCTGTTTTTCCGCAATTGGGTACTGAGTTCATCCCGACCCTACGGGAAGGCACATTCATGGTTCGCTCCACACTGCCACCCGGGGCGAGCTTGGATTCCGCGATTGCGTACGGCAAGCGGATACAAGATACCGTCGGAGAATTCGACGAAGTTACCGGCGCCTATTCACGTGTCGGTCGTGCTGAAGTCGGCGGCGATCCCGAACCGGTCAATGTGGTCGCAACGACCATCAACCTGAAACCCCTCGATGCCTGGCGAAGTGGGCGTTCTTACGAAGGTCTTCAGAACGCGATGTCCGAGCGCCTTCAAGCGCGCGTTCCCGGGTTGGCGAATAACTTTTCTCAGCCGATCCAGCTTAGAACCGATGAATTGCTCTCAGGCGTTCAAGCACAGCTCGTGGTCAGTATCTTCGGCGATGACCTCGACAAGTTAGCTGAGGTCGGCCAGCAGGTCGCCGAACTCGCGCGTAATACCACCGGTGCTGTGGATGTGCGTGTCCAGCAGCAGGGCGGCAAACAGCAGATCGTCATAAAGCCAGACCGCGAAGCCTTGTCGCGTTATGGAATTAGCGTGGACGACGTTTTGAACACCGTGTCCGTAGGGGTCGGGGGAGCTTCCGTCGGCCAGGTCTTCGACGGCGTGCGGCGGTTCGATATTTTCCTACGGCTGCAGGCGAACCAACGTGAGCGGATCGATGCGATTCGAGACCTGAATCTTCGGACACCTGGCGGCGCGTTGATTCCGCTGTCACGAGTGGCGAACGTGGACGTCTATACCGGTCCCAAGCAGATATCACGATCGAACGCCAGTCGACGTCTGTATGTGCAGATGAACGTTCGCGGGCGGGACATGGGCGGCGTCGTAAACGATCTGCGTGCCGGTATCGATCGCGACATCGATATGCCGCCCGGTTATTTCGTTGACTTCGGCGGCCAGTTCGAGAACCAACAAAGGGCCATGAAGCGCCTTTATCTCGTCGTACCCGTCACGATGGCGCTGATCTTTTTGTTGCTCTACAGCGCATTCTCGAGCCTGCGCTATGCGGCGCTGATCTTTTTGAACGTGCCGTTCGCAATCATCGGCGGCATTTTCACCCTCTGGTTGTCGGGATTGTATCTATCCGTGCCCGCTGCTGTTGGCTTTATCGCGGTGTTCGGCGTAGCCGTTCAAAACGGGGTCGTGCTGGTTTCCTACATCAATCAGTTGCGTGATCACGGTATGGAGCTCGATGAGGCGGTAAGCACCGGCGCAGAACATCGGCTGCGCCCCGTACTCATGACCGCGCTGACAGCGATCCTGGGACTAATCCCGCTGCTCATGGCTAACGGTATCGGATCGAACGTGCAACGGCCGTTGGCCGCAGTCGTAATCGGCGGCCTCGTGACTTCAACGCTCCTGACGTTATTGGTATTGCCTGCCGTGTACCACTGGTTCGCCGAACCACGGCGCGAAGTCGAGCTGTGAGGAGGGGCTGATCATGGAGGTAACACCCACCCATATGGCGCAAGCCCCGCTCGACCAGGTGATTTCAGGGCAAGCGCCCTCGCTTGATTCGCAGCGGAGTACTGCGAAGAATTCTCACGAATACATCGGCCGAGTGAATGGTGGTCTCGTTTGGAGCTACAGGCATAGTTTAGCGATCTATGCGCTAACTAAATATAAGCCCAATATCATAGGGGCCATTGGGTATAGGTCACTTGTTAGTCAGGGTGTTCCACGCTGCAGGCACCCAGAGTTTTTGGGTGAGCCACAAAACGAAGTCGCAAACGTTTGGAGGTGGTCGCGATGGTAGCGGCCAAATCCTTCGACCATCGGGTTTCGCGCCTGCGTGTGACGACCTCCGTGCTCGCATTGGCCGTGGCGCTGTTTCTAGTGACTACTGCCAATAGCTCATTTTGGAGTGCGGCGGCAAGTGCGGCAGATATTTCCTGGCGGGGGAACTTTGGGTTTTTCGCCGCAATCTTCGTATTTCTCGTCGCCGCTTTCACGTTGGCTATCGCACCATTTGGCTTACGTTTTCTTTTTAAGCCGTTTATTTCCGCGTTACTCGTCCTGGCATCTGTTAATAGCTATTTCATGGACACCTACGGTGTTGTGATTGATGACGGAATGCTGCGCAACACCATACAAACCGACCCTAGGGAGGTTGACGGTTTATTGAGCCCGGTTTTGTTCTGGCACGTGTTATGGGCCGGAGTTTTGCCGGCGTTGGTTGTGTGGTGGGTTCCCGTGCGCTATGCGACTTTTCCTAGACAATTGGGTCGGCAAATATTGACGATGGCGCTAGCTTTAGCAGTAGCCGGGGCGGCACTTTATAGCCATTACAAAGAATTTTCACTAGTAGGGCGCGAAAATCGAAATTTACGTTATTTGATTAATCCGAGTTATTCCATTTACTCGGCTGGAAAGTTGCTGGCTGCCGAGTTAAGTGCCGGTGAGGCGGCACTTCGGCCATTGGGCCGCGACGCCTACCAACGACAGCATAGCTCACCCGGCGGCAAGCCAAGGCTCGTGGTTTTCGTTCTAGGGGAAACGGTGCGTGCTCATAACGCTACCTTGGAAGGTTATGAGCGGAGGACCATGCCGCTCATGGCCCAAGAAGAGATTGTCAAGTTTGACAGCGTATATTCCTGCGGCACTGCTACTGCAGTGTCTCTGCCCTGTATGTTCTCGCGCCAAAACCGCAGCAGTTATGACGAGTTCGTGTCGGATAACAGCGAGAATTTATTAGATGTCCTGAAACACGCCGGGGTACGTGTGCTATGGCGTGAAAACAACTCCGGCTGCAAGGGCGTTTGCGCCAGGGTAAAAACACAAAACACAGCTCAGATGGACGTGCCTAATTATTGCAATGAAGATGGCTGTTTTGACGAAATTTTATTGTATCGGCTGGATGAATCGCTAAACGAGCCCTCGAGAGACACTTTCATTGTGCTTCATCAACAGGGCAACCACGGGCCTGAATACTACAAACGGTACCCGCCTGAGTTTCGCAAATTCCAGCCTGAATGCCGTAGCAATCGCCCGCAGGATTGTAGCCGCCAAGAGCTGATAAACGCCTACGACAACGCCATTTTATATACCGACTTCGTGCTCTCTAGGGTTGTGAAGTTTCTAAAAAGGAACTCCGATCGCTATGCGAGCGCGATGATTTATATGTCCGACCATGGCGAGTCGCTTGGCGAGAGCGGCATTTACCTTCACGGCCTACCGTACTTAATAGCGCCGCATGAACAAACCCATGTGCCGCTGATGGTTTGGACCTCGTCTGATTTTAGGAAGGGGCGGGGACTCGAGCGCAAGTGCATGAGCCAAGTGAATGATCAAGAGTATAGCCAGGATAATTTGTTCGACACGGTTCTAGGTCTGTTCGCGGTACAGACACAGGTCTACCGGCCCGGACAAGACATCTTCGCAGCATGTCCGCCACCGCCTTGACAGGTCGGCAGGTTTGTTAGGAGTGCCACCCATGTCTGATGTGATTTCAGATCAGCATCCCCTGGCCGAGCGGCTGTTACGGCCCATACGGCGCTTCGCGGCGTATGGGCCATCCAGCGGCATTGTTCTGGTTATGGCTACTGCGCTCGCGGTGCTATGGGCCAACTCTGCGGGATCGTTATTACCGGGCTACGCAGACTTTTGGAACACTGAACTTTCTCTTCGTCTGGGCGATGTAGAGCTGTCACTTTCGCTCCACGAATGGATCGATGAGGCATTGATGGCGCTGTTCTTCTTTCACGTCAGTCTCGAGGTGAAGTACGAATTTCTCAGCGGTGCTCTGTCCACCCGAGACAAAGCGGTCCTGCCAGTGGTTGCGGCGCTAGGCGGCATGCTAGCGCCAGTCGCAGTTTTTCTGATTCTTAACCTACCGGCGGGGGATCCCGGGGGATGGGCCGTACCAATGGCGACAGATGTTGCGTTTGCTATTGCGCTTCTCACCCTACTAGGCAAACGGGTGCCCGCGAGCTGGCGGGCATTCCTACTGGCACTTGCGGTTATCGATGACGTCGGCACGGTTGCCGTGATAGCCCTGTTCTATTCGGCGAAGATCACCACTATCCCATTGCTCGTGGTGGCTTTCGGGCTAGCTCTCGTTTACGCGATGCGTCGTGCCGGGGTCCATGCATTTTTAGTTTATTGGTTGGTTGGCGCCGCAATCTGGCTCGCGATGGAGAAATCTGGCGTTCATCCGACCGTCGCGGGCGTCCTGCTCGGGTTCTTGACGCCGCTTTCCACGCCACGCCATACGCATTCATACAATGAACAAGCCGCTGAACGCATTCCACACCTATTACGCGAAGCCCCATCCTCAAAACGTCGACTCCTAGAAGAACTGGAACGCGTTAGGCGAGGCGCATTATCGCCGCTGAATATCCTGCAACATCGGCTAGAGCCGTGGGTGTTATTCCTGATCATGCCGGCCTTCGCGCTCGCCAATGCAGGGGTTGATCTGAGCGAAATTAGTCTCGCTGATAATGCCAGCCTTTGGGTTCTAGTCGGGAGCGGTGTCGGTCTGGTGGTTGGCAAGCCTCTTGGCATTGTAACGGCCGTACGTCTGGCGACCCTCTTGTCCCGAACAAAACTCCCGGATGGTCTCTCTTGGTCAGCTCTGACCGGTCTGGGGCTTCTCGCCGGCGTTGGTTTCGCTATCGCTTTATTCTTGACCAGCCTTGCGTTTACAGATCCGGCGATCGCATCGGCCGCACGCGTTGGCATTTTGGCTGGCTCCTTAATCGCCGCATTGGCGGGGCTGGGATTACTTTGGTTGGTTTTACACAAGAATGATGAAAATCGGGTAGCGCAGAGCAAACACGTCGCGTGAGCTGTACGTAACGGCGGTATGACCGAGCTACTACGGTCACCAGTCACGCCAACGGCACACATCTGCGAACTCAAGCTAGCAAAAGGAGACTGATGGTGAAGGAAATCAAGGCTTATGTACGTGAAATCATGCTCGAACAGGTGATTTCAGAGCTGGCTCATATTGAAGGCATACCAGGAATCGCCGTGGTGCATCTACAAGAATATGGCCACGTTCAGGATGGCGGGTTAGAGCGGGTCAAAATGGCCAAGCTCGAAGTCGATGTGCCGGAATCACTTGCTAGGACAGTGGTTGACGCAATCGTGGCCAGCGGACGCACCGGCGACGGCCATCCAGGCGACGGGAAGGTATTCATATCGGACCTACGGGACGCCATTCGAATTAGCGACGGTCATCGCAACGAGGCCGCAGTGCAAATATCGCCGGAATCGGGGAGCTCAAATGAGTGAACATGACCATAGCGGGCATAGCCATAGCGGTAGCACCAAACTGCTGATCGTATCGCTGGTATTTACGAGTGCATACGCTGGCGTCGAGGTGGCTGGTGGCCTTTGGGCCAACTCACTGGCCCTGATTGCCGATGCGGGACATATGATCACCGACTCCTTATCTCTCGGAATCGGCGCTTTTGCGGCATGGCTAAGTCAGCGTCGCGCATCGAGAACGCATACGTATGGATTTGCGCGCGCCGAAGTTATAGGCGCGTTGGTCAACGTTCTGTTCATGCTGGGTATTGTGGTGTGGATTGTTTTTGCCGCTTTCGAACGACTTGCAAATCCACAGGAAGTTGGCGGAACGACCGTTATGATCGTCGCTTTCATCGGCTTACTCGTAAATGTTGCCGTTGCGTGGATTCTGATGCGGGGCGAAAAAAACATGAACGTGCGGGCCGCACTGTTGCATGTGATGGGTGATTTGGCGGGATCTGTCGCGGCCCTTCTTGCCGGGCTGGTCATTTATCTCACTGGGTGGCTGCCGATCGATCCGCTGTTATCACTCTTCATTAGTCTGTTGATTGGTTTCGCAAGCGTGAATGTTCTGCGAGATGTGCTGCGCGTACTAATGGAAGGCACGCCGAGTCACATTGATATCGATAAGCTAAAGCGGGCTATAGCTGAGGTCGACGGTGTCGTCGAGGCGCACCACGTGCACGTTTGGTCTCTCTCATCGAGCCGACATGCGTTATCGGCGCAAATAAAGCTCGACCAGATCGGATTGTGGGAAGAGGTTCTCCCCAAGCTGCAAGAACTGCTGCAGCGAGATTTTGGTGTCGGACACAGCACATTGCAGCCGGAAACCCACCAAGAAGCTAGCTCGTATTCCGCGGACGCTGCAGCACGCTACTAGATTGCGCAGCTTTAACGGTGGTAACCATGGGAAAGAGGTCTGGAATGGTTCGGTTTGTTATTGCCATATTCGCTAGCTTACTTACTCTGGACCATAGCAACGCTCTCGCGGTCGAAATTACTGCTAAAAGCGAAGTGATCCGAGAGCGTTTTGAGTCGACTCTGCAGCGCGCCGAGCGTGGCGACCCTAACGCACAAAATTCAGTAGGCGGCGCATTGGCTGTGGGAGAAGGCGTGACACAGGACGCCGCCGCGGCGTATCGCTGGCTGCGCAAGGCAGCTGAGCAAGGTCATGCGGCTGCCCAATACAATTTGTACCTTTTGTTGCGCCAAAGCCCTAGTCTTGGGGAAAGCTCGGAGGCTGCAATGCAATGGTTGCAAAAAGCGACCGATCAAGGAATTCTTCCTGCGCAATTCAGTCTCGCAGAACTCTATCGCAAAGGTAGAGCAGCTCACGACAATCGACGTGAGCGCGCCGCAATGTATTACTTATTAGCTGCAAAGCAGGGGTTTGCGGCTGCGCAGTTTTATACCGGATGGTGTTATGAAAAAGGAATTGGGGTAAACCAAAATGACGTTGAGTCCATTCGGTGGTACTTGAAAGCCGCGACCCAGGGTCACGTCGACGCCCAGATTAACTTGGCGGTGAAGTACGCCCAGGGCAGGGGCGTTGATAAAAGCCTGACGCAGGCTCGGCGATGGTTTAAGCGCGCAGCAAGACAGAATTCTGCTGTCGCTCAGTACAACCTTGGTAAGCTGTACCAGCGCGCGCAGGGCGATGAAGTCAATCTTGTCGAGGCCTACGTGTGGGTTTCATTAGCAGCAAACAAAGGGCTAGAAGCGGCTATAAAAGAGCAGGCGCTCATCCTGAGCTTAATGTCCGACGAGCAAATCAAACGAGCCGAAACTCTGATTGCAGACCGGAGCGAGACGCTTAATCGGAATGAAGCTCATGATCGCCAAGTGGCGAGTCGCCGTAGTGTAGGAGCCACAAAACCAATATCTGGACTCGAAGCGTTCGCGCCTGAGCAGGCCGAGGCTTTCGAAGACTAAAAACCGGTTAATGCCACCACTTCTAGTCGGGTGTTTCATCGGCCAAATTAGAAGTGTTACGCCTTGTGCCGTTCGAAACGCGTGCGACCGTCGAAATGTTCTGAAAGAACAAGTCATTTGGCAAATCTGCTCAGAATAGGCGATGTCGGCATCGGCTCACTTTTCCGGCCGAGCACCGTGCGAACACTCAAGGGCTATTTCAGTAGCTGCCTAGGGAAGAATGGTGGCTTGTGACAGCATCCGCCATAGCGGATCTGCTAAGCCGCCCAGAGCGACGGTGAGCGAGGCGCATAAGAAGACAGAGACTGCCGCCCAGTAGCCGAGTATGTGCATGGGCCGTGCCGGCTCGGCGAAATATACGGGTGCCAACACGCGTAGGTA
>NZ_CAXGSH010000112.1:0-11210 GCF_964012375.1 uncultured Salinisphaera sp. | reverse complement strand
CGCCGACTCGCATGCCGAGCTGCCGGTCGACGAACGCGACCGGACCGGTCTGGCTGAAGACATGGCCCCCTACGGGGCGCTCATCAAACACGGGCTGGATTCGCTGATGATGGCGCATGTGCGCTACCCCGCGGTGGACGCGCTGCCGGCGAGCCTTTCGCCCCGCTGGATCGGGAATATTTTGCGCGGCGAGTACGGTTTCGACGGCTGTGTGTTCTGCGACGATCTGAGCATGGGCGGTGCCGCCGTCATTGGCGGCTTTGCCGAACGCGCGCGCCAGGCCCAGGATGCCGGCTGCGATTATCTGCCCATTTGCAACGATCGCGCCGCCACCCTCGAACTGCTCGACGTAGTCCGTATCGACGACGACGCGGCAGCCGGGCGCCGCCAGGCTCTGCACGCGCGATGCGCCGACCGGCCCGAGGCCGGGGCAGGCGCGCCGCTCGCCGACGATCCCCGTTGGCAGGCGGCGGTCGCACTCAACGCCGAGCTGACCGCAGCCGGAAACGACGGGCGCTAGGCGATGCCGGATTGGGGATGGCTACAGACGCTGGTCAGCGAATATCAGCGCCTGCACGAACAATGGGGCGTGGCGCTGGACGTCTGCACCATTTTGCTGGCCACCGCGCTCGCCGATCTGTTCACGCGCTGGTTGTCGAGCTGCCTGCGGCGACGCGTCGAAACGAGTCCCAACATCTGGGACGACGCGATCTACTACAGCGTCAAGGGCCCGGTCCAGGGGCTGATCTGGGTTATCGGCGTATCGGCGGCGATCGGCGTGTCGCGCCCCGAAGAGGCGCCGGGCTGGCTCGAATACGTGCCGGAAGTACGCGGCGTGATTCTGGTGCTTCTATTCACCTGGTTCGTGTTCCGTATGATCCGCTCGGTGGGCTCGAACGCGCTCGCCCGCGCGGCCGGCCGCGACAACGCCATCGACGTCACCACCGCGGACGCCATCGGCAAGCTGCTGCGTATCGCGGCACTCATCACTGCCGGTCTGCTCATCATGCAGGTCTTCGGGGTATCGCCGTCGGCGCTGCTGGCATTCTCTGGCATCGGCGGCATTGCGGTCGGTTTTGCTGCCCGCGACGTGCTGGCCAATATCTTCGGCGGGCTCACAATCTATCTGAACCGGCCGTTTTCGGTCGGTGACTGGATACGCTCGCCGGATCGGGATATTGAAGGCGTGGTCGAAGCGATCGGTTGGCGGGCCACGACGCTGCGCCGCTTCGATATGCGCCCGCTGTATGTGCCCAACGCGGTGTTCTCGAACGTCTCGCTCGAAAACCCCTCGCGCATGAGTCATCGGCGCATCATGGAAACCGTGGCGGTGCGCTACGACGACGCCGCTGCGATTCCGGATATCGTCACTGCCGTGCGCAAGATGCTGGACGAGGATGAGGCCATCGACAGCGACCAGGTCATTCTCACCTACCTGGATAGCCTCGGCGATTGCGCGCTCAATCTGCTCGTTTATTGCTATACGCATACCACCGACTGGGCCGAGTATCTGGCCGTCAAGCAGAGCGTGCTGCAGCGCGTACAGGACATCGTGCGCGATCACGACGCGGCGATTGCCTACCCGACCACGACCATGCACGTGCCGGACGCCGTACACTTTGCGCGCGCAGACGAGCGCGAAGACAGCGATCGGGAAGAAGAGATCGATACCGAGAAGGTACAATCCGAGCGCGACCGAGCGATCACGCGTGAAAAGACGCGTGGCCATACCTCCACCCAGGGCCCGGATAGCCCGACCGAAGAAGGCGAAGCATGAGCGGTTTTGATTCCGAACGTTACGACGAGGCCCGCGCGGTACGCGCGAACGCCGACTGTTTGATCGACGCGGCCGAGCTCGACGCCTGCTACGACCGCATGGCCGAGCAGATCACCGCCCAGCTAGCGGACAAGGCCCCGATCATGATGTGTGTGATGTTCGGCGGCATGCACCCGACCGCCGAAATCACCAAGCGGCTGGATTTCGCCTTCGAGCTGGATTATCTGCACGCCACCCGCTATCGCGGCGAAACCAGCGGCGGCGAGCTGGTCTGGAAGGTCAGCCCCGGGCTGCGTCTGGACGGCCGCCATGTGTGCATCATCGACGACATCCTCGATGAAGGGCACACCTTGGAAGCCATCATCAACGCAATCGAAGCCCAGGGCGCGGCCTCGGTGACCACGGCCATGCTGCTGCGCAAGAACCACGACCGCTGCACGCCCGGCGTGCATGCCGATATCGTAGGCGCCGAGATCGAGGATCGCTACGTCTTCGGTGCCGGCATGGACTACAAGGGTTATTTCCGCCAGCTGCCGGCAGTCTACGCCGTCGACGGTGACACCCATCCCAAGCACGGCGGCTGAAGTACGCGGCCGTCGCAAGACGTGCCGCCTGTGTTCCTATCGGATGAGTCGCATATGAGCGAAACCGACACCGCGCCCATCGGCATCATCGGCGGCACCGCGCTGGCCGATCTGGCCGCGCTGGAGGATGCGGAAACACATACCGACATCGACACGCCCTGGGGCACGCCCTCCGGGCCGCTGGTACGCGGCCATCTCGCCGGCCGCTCGGTGTGCTTCGTCATGCGCCACGGTCCGGGCCACAAGCTGGCCCCGCACCGCATCAACTACCGCGCCAATATTCAGGCGCTGGCCGATGCCGGTTGCAAGCAGGTGATCGCCATCGCCGCGGTCGGCGGCATCACCGAGGCCATGCGGGCCGGCCGGATCGTCATTCCCGATCAGATCATCGATTACAGCTGGGGTAGGGCGCACAGCTTCTACGACGCCCCCGAAGGCGGGTTGCTCGATCATATCGACTTCACCGAGCCCTACGACGCCGCGTTGTCGAAAGCGCTTGTCGGCGCTGCCACCGAACTCGATCTGGACCCGGCCGCAGGCGGCGTACACGGCGTCACCCAGGGCCCGCGTCTGGAAACGGCCGCCGAAATCGACCGCATGGCCCGCGACGGCTGCGACATCGTCGGCATGACCGGCATGCCTGAAGCCGCGCTCGCCCGCGAAGCCGGCCTGGACTATGCCTGCTGCGCGGTCGTGGTCAACAAGGCCGCCGGCCGTAGCGGCGGCACGGCTATTCATGCCGAAATCGAAGCCACGCTGGCCCAGGGTATGGCTGATATCGAGCGGCTGTTGGTCGCGGTGCTCCCGAAACTGAACTAAAGACTTCGATGCTACGCCGCGGCCTAGCGATTCTGGCACCGAGCGGGGCTGCCTGGCGTACTCAGCCGTCAGATTTCGCGATGAGACCGGTACGGATCGCTAGAACACATTGGGCAGCATTCCCAGTGCGGAAATAGCCGTGATGACGGCCGGGGTTTTGAAGATCGCTTTTTGGGCGTTCTGGCTGCGAAGCAGGTGCTGGGCGCGCGCGGCGTAGGCAACGAACGCGCTGCCGACGACCAAAAGCACCAATACGGTCGTCGATACCCGCAACAGACGCCAGGTCGTCTGTGTTACCTGATCGAGTGAAATGACAACCGGGACCACGAAACGAGATGTCGAGTAGCGACACGCCGGTATGTCGCCTGGGCGCGTAGAGTACGTTGCGAAAATTCTCGGTTCGGGGTTCGTGTCTTGATGGCCAGGGCTCTGTCGCGCTTGGCATCCTGAGACGCGCGGTGTTTGGCTATAATCTAGGGCGTCGGCATGGCGGTATTTTCACATCGGTCGATCACGCAGGACGATTTTTTGCCGCGGGGGCTAAGCGTAACAGCACGATTGCCGTGCCGGCCGTGGCCGTGGCGATTACGAAAGCCGTCTCGTTACCGCCACCCAGTGACAGCATGACCAGCCCCGCGATCGGTGCAGTCAGGCCGAAGGCCATGTCCTGAAAGGCGCTGAAAAGGCCGATGACCATGCCTTTACCGGCACCGTTGACACGCGCTAGGGCCTCGACTCCGAGGGCGGGAAAGCCGAGCGCGACGCCGGCGCCGGTAAGCGTCGCGCCAGCGATTGCGATCGCAGCTACCGGCGCGGACCAGATTAGCGTCTGGCCGAGCGCGGCGGTAGCGATCGATGCATACGCGACCCGGCGCCCGCCGATTTGATCAGGGAGGTGGCCGAAGGCAATGCGCACACCGATGACCGCGCAACCAAAGCCGGCGAACCCCCAGCCTGCATGGCGCCACCCCTGGTGCTCGAAATATAGAGCGTAGAAAGCGGCGATCGCGCCATAGCTGGCCATCAGGAACGTCAAAGCCAGGCCCAACGGCCAGATGCAACGTAGCAAAGCACCTATCGGATAAGAGCGCCGTGTAGCCGCAGCTGTGCCCGGCATTGGCAATGCACAAAGCAGCGCGACCAGTGGCAAAGCGGCGGAGACGGCGCCGAGCGTGATAAAGCCGACCACGGGCGCGGAAAACAAGTTGTACACCCCAAGGCCGGTGGGCGTGCCCGCGGCTAGTGCCGCATACATGGCGATCCCGTTCCAGGACATGACCTGACCCGAATGCGCTTCGCCGACGCGGCCGATGCCCCACGTGATCGCGCCCGTGAGAATCAGGCTTTCGCCCAAGCCGAGCGTCGCGCGGCCGAGCAGCAAGACAGCGATCCCAAGCGGCAGTAATGTCGACAGCATGTAAAGACCGCCGGCGGCAATGCAGATGAGCAGGCCGACGATCGTGGCTGCGCGCGGGCCGCGCGCATCGGCAAACCGGCCCGCGTAGGGTCTTGTGATCACTGTAGCGATCGACTGTAGCCCAATCAGGATGCCCACCATCAGTGGCCCGCTTTCCAGGGTGTGGGAGGCGTACAGCGGTAATACGGCCAGTGGCAGGCTGACCGTCATGAAGCCGAGAAAAATGATCAGGTTGAGTGGTAGCAGCCGCACCGTTACTGAGTGGCTGCCGCTGCTGTCACCGATGGTCGTACACGTTGATTGTGTCATGACGGCTGGCGCGAGCGCAGGGGGCCAGCGTCGATTGCCCGTCGCGACCGTTGCAAAGTCCAGTTGAGTCGTAATCGGGAATTCATTGCAACGCGTGCTCATTGGGTTGGTGGTCAACAATCGAAGCGATTGCCTTGTGATCCACACTACGGCGTTGCAGCTAATCGTAGAAACGAATTATTTTTGTCTCTGTGATCGATATTCGCGATAACAATGTTCGACAGTGACCTGTTAGAAAACTTCTTGCATATCATCGACCATGGCGGTTTTACCGCGGCGGCGAAATCAACGTATGCGACCCAGTCCACGGTCAGCGCGAAGCTCGCGCGGCTCGAGGCACAGGCCGGGCATCGGTTGATGGCGCGCAACCGACGGGGCGTGATCGCGCTGACCCGCGAAGGCCGGGAAATCGAGTCGCTCGCTCGTGAAACCCTGCGACTGCATGCACTCGCGCGCCGCCGGTTGGACGAGCAACCCCTATCCGGCACCGTCAAGCTGGGTATGTCGGACGATATCGCCAGCGCCGGTAACTATCCGCGCGTACTGGCCGAGTTTCGTCGCGAGCAGCCGGCTGTGCAGCTGGAAGTGATTGTCGGCGCAGGCCCCGCGCTTCAGCGTGACCTCGAGCAAGGGGAAATCGATCATCTACTGTGCAAGGTCAGCGGCGAGTTGCCGGCCGGTGCGGTGGAACTCTGGCGCGAAGATTTATGCTGGTTCGGTAGGCTCGATGCATCGACGAGCGACGCCGACGCCTTGGAACTGGTGACCTTCACCCCGCCATGCGCCTATCGCACGCGCGCGATCAGCGTTCTGACACAGCAGGGTATGCGTTGGCGCGGCGTATACGTCACGCCGTCGCTGAATGGCGTACTCGCCGCCGTGGAGGCCGGACTGGGGATCAGTCTGTTGCCGAAATCGCTCGCATCCGATGCGATGACCCGGATACCGCCGGGGCGTTTGCCGGCGGCCGGACGTATCGCCTTTGCGGTGCTGTCGCGTTCGGATATCGCCGACCGGGCGAACACGGTTTTCAGGGCGATGCTGGAACAGCTGCTACCACCGGCGGTGCAGTAGCAGAGTACAAACGCCAGATCGCGCCGTTGCGGTTTTGGCCTATTTAGCTAGAACGACTCTCGGCCGCGCAGCTCGCTGAACGGCGTCATGACGCGATTTTGAAACGCCGGCCGCTGGCACAGGTTTGCGTACCACTCGGCGGCGCGGGCGGGCAGTGCGGTATCGAGGCCCATTTTCTGGTAACGGTACAAAGTGGTGCCAGCGGGGATATCGGCCAGTGAGAAACGATCGCCGGCGAGATAGCGCCGCTGTTCGAGCTCGGCATCGATAAGACGGTAGTGGCGTTCGCAAGCACGGCGTGCCCGCTGGATTTCTTCGGTATCGCGTTTGTGTTCGGGCATGCGATAAAAGCGCCAGAACAGACGCATGAAGTCCGGTTGCAGGGTGGTCAAACCTGCGTTGTGTTCGTTAAGAGGCGCTGCTGTTGCCTAGAAACTTGACCATCAACAATTCATCGTAGAAGCGGTTCGCCACCTGCAGTGCTGCGGGTTCCGTACCGTACGTCACGAAGCCGGCACGGGCGTAAAGCGCGCAGGCGCCTTGGTTTTCGCGAACTACCCACAGCGTCACTTGGCTTACACCGCTCAAGCGGCCGGCAAACTGCAGCGCTTGGTTGAGCAGGTTGCGCCCCACGTGGGCACCGCGGCGTGCAGACGCTACGTACATGCCCCAGACGAAGGCCTTGTGGCGCATTTTTTCGAAACGGTTCTGTTGTATACCGACAACACCGACCAGTTGGTCGTCGTCGAAGGCACCGATGACACAACCGTCTTCGCCGGGCATTAGCTGTTGGGCGAAATCTTGGTCGGATAGGGCCAATTCTTCGGCGAAACTGGACCCAAAGGCGGTCGGACATTCCTGCAAGCCGGCCAGTCTGAGTGCGCGATATGCCGTCGTGTCGTCGGTGGTGAGTCGTCTATACATCGGCCGTTGCCACCGGTTGCGCGCTGGTAGTACTTAGCCCCTTCGGGCGCTAGCGCTTGTCGACTGCCGCTTCTGCCTCATTTGAGGTCGGCGCGCCCAGCTTTTCCAGCAGGGTCTGGATATGTTCGACTCGGGTTTCGACGTCGGGCATGTCGCGGAAGAACACCAGGCGTGCGTCGCCTTCGAGGCGGTAGCGTTTGGCGTCGGATTGTACGAGTGCGATCAGGCGGGCCGGGTCGATACGGCTGTTGCGGGCGAAGTTGAGGCGCCCGACATCCGGGCCGGCTTCGATCTTGGCGATGGCCAGCGGGCTGGCCATGAGCTTGAGCGCGGTGGCGGCGAACAGGGTTTCGGTGGCTTCGGGCAGCAGGCCGAAACGGTCGATGAGCTCGACCTTGAGTGCGCGTAGGGCGGCATCGTCCTTGGCCGAGCTGATGCGTTTGTAGAGCACCAGCCGGATATGCACGTCCGGGATGTATTCCTCGGGCAGCAGGGCGGTCGCGCCCAGCTCGACTTCGGTGGCCGACATGAGTTCGTCGGCGTCGGCCTCGGGCACTTCACCGCGCTTGAAGGCACCCACGGCCCGATCAAGCATCTGCCGATAGAGATCGAAGCCGATTTCCTGAATCTGGCCGGACTGGCCTTCGCCGAGCAGCTCGCCGGCGCCGCGGATTTCCAGGTCGTGGGTAGCCAAGGCAAAGCCGGCACCCAGATCGCCGAGCGAGGCGAGCGCGTCGAGGCGTTTTTCGGCGTCCGGCGTCATCGACTCGCGCGGCGGCGTGAGCAGATAGGCATAGGCGCGATGATGCGAACGGCCGACACGGCCGCGCAGCTGATGCAGCTGGGCGAGGCCGAAGGTATCGGCGCGGTCGATGATGATGGTGTTCGCACTCGGTACGTCGATGCCGGATTCCACGATCGTGGTGCAGAGCAGGATATCGAAGCGCCGGTGATAGAAGTCGAGCATGGCGGCTTCGAGCTCGCGCTCGTGCATCTGCCCGTGAGCCACGCGAATACGCGCCTCCGGCAGGATGGCGGCGAGATCGCGCGCGACGCGCTCGATATCCTTGACCTTGTTGTGCAGGTAATAGACCTGGCCGCCGCGGCGCATCTCGCGGCGTACGGCTTCCTGAATGAGCGCGGTGTCCTGGCGCGATACGAAGGTCTGAATCGCCAGGCGCGATTCCGGCGGCGTGGCAATGATCGACAGATCGCGCAGGCCGGACAGGCTCATATTGAGCGTGCGCGGAATCGGCGTGGCGGTAAGCGTGAGCAGGTCAACCTGGGCACGCAGGCTCTTGATGCGCTCCTTGTGGCGCACGCCGAAGCGGTGTTCTTCGTCGACGATGAGCACGCCGAGCTTCTTGAAGCGGATATCCTTTTGCAGCAGCCGATGGGTGCCGATAACGATATCCAGTTTGCCGGCGGCCATTTCCTCGAGCAGTTCGTCGCGCTGCTTGCCGGTACGTAGCCGCGACAGAGCGGCGACCTTGACCGGCCAGTCGGCAAAGCGATCGGCAAAGTTCTGGTAATGCTGCTGGGCGAGCAGGGTGGTCGGCACCAGCACACAGACCTGGTACCCGGCCGATATCGCGGCGAATGCCGCACGTAGGGCCACTTCGGTCTTGCCGAAACCCACATCGCCGCAGACCACGCGATCCATCGGCGTGCTCTTGGCCAGATCGGCCAGCACTTCGTCGATGGCGCGCTGCTGGTCCGGTGTCTCCTCGAAGGCGAAGCCGGCGGCGAAACGGGCATAGTCTTCGGCGTCGGGCACCATCGACACGCCTTCGCGCGCAGCGCGGCGGGCCTGGATTTCCAGCAGTTCGGCGGCCACGTCGCGGGCGCGCTTGGCGGCTTTCTTGCGCGCCTTGGCCCAGCGGTCGTTGCCCAGGCGATGCAGCGGCGCGGTTTCTGCATCCGCGCCGGTAAAGCGGTGCACCAGATGCAACGAGGCGACCGGCACATAAAGCAGGTCGCCGCCGGCATATTCGATGGTGACGAATTCGTTCTCTACGCCGCCGGCCGAGAGCTTTTGCAGGCCCTTGTAGCGGCCCACACCGTTGTCCTGGTGCACCACGGGCGCGCCGGGGGCGAGATCGGTGAGCTCGCGAATCGCCGTTTCCGGGTCGCGGGTTACCCGGCGGCGTTTCTTCGCCGGCGGGCGACTGCCGGTGAGCTGGCTTTCGGAAATGACGGCAATGCCGTCGCCGGTCAGAATCGCGCCCGTTTCCAGCGGCGCGCTGGTGACCGCGATGTGCTTGTTGTGGTCGATGAAATCGGACCAGCCCTCGGCACGGGCCGGGGCCAGGCCCAGCGAGGTGAGCCAGTCGCGCATGGCCTCGCGGCGGCCGGCAGAATCGCCGGTAATGAGAATACGGCCGTCGAAGTCGTCGAAGAAGGCACGCAGCGCGCGCCCGGTGGCGGCGATATCCGCGCCGGACAGCGGCGGGACCGGCGCGACGTCGAACACCGCTGCAGCCGAAACCGCATCGTCGACGATACGGGCAGCGGTGAGCCCATCCAGGCCGCTGCGCAGACGTTCGGGCGTAATAAAGGCTTCGTCCGGCGCCAGCAGCGGGCGTTCCGGGTCTACGCTGCGTTGTTCGTGGCGGGACTCGATCGAGCGCCAGGCCGTGGCCAGGGCTTCATCCACGTCGCCGAGTTCCACGATCGCGGTGTCGTCGGGCAGATAGTCGAACAGGGCCGCGGTGTCGTCGAAGAACAGGCTCAGATACGACTCGATACCGCCCGGCGGAATACCGCGCGAGACATCGCGATAGATCACGCTCGCGCCCGGGTCGCCCTCGAAGCGCTGGCGATAACGCGAGCGAAATGCCTTGATGGCGTCGTCGTCGAGCGGGAATTCGCGGGCCGGCAGCAGCCGGATCGAATCCAGCTTGTCGGTGGAGCGCTGGGAGTCGGCATCGAAGGCGCGGATGGTGTCGATTTCGTCGTCGAACAGGTCCAACCGATAGGGCGTGTTCGAGCCCATCGGGTAGAGATCCATCACCGCACCGCGAATCGCGTATTCGCCGTGGGTGCGCACCTCGGAAACGGCCGCATAGCCGGCGGCTTCCAGGCGTTCGCGCAGGGCATGAAAATCGAGCGTATCGCCGACTTGGAAAACCATCGCGCGCGCATCCACGAAGGTGGTCGGCGGCAACGGCTGGACCAGCGTATCCGCGGCGATAATGAGGATACCGCGCCCCATGCCCGGCAGGCTGTGCAGCAATGCAAGCCGCTCGGAAATGATATCCGCATGCGGCGAGAAGACGTCGTAGGGCAGGGTTTCCCAGTCCGGGAAATGGCGCACCGCGAGATTGGCGTCGGAAAAGAAGCGCAGCTCTTCTTCCAGCCGATAGGCCCGGTGTTCGTCGGCCACCACGGCCACGGTGAGCCCGTCGCGGGCCTGCGCGGCCTGGGCGAGCGCGATCGACGTGGCACAGCCGTGCAGGTCCTGCCAGGCATCGTGCGCACCCGCGCGCAGCGCCGGCGGCGCCAGGGCTCGGTTGGTTGCGTTGTTTTCGGTTACGACAGCCATGAGAGGCGGCGGATTATTGCATAGTCGAGGCGGGCCGCGGTTATCGCACGGCAAATGTCAAAACGGTCTGGCTATCAGTCCCGATAACGCCGGGTGATATCGTCGAAGGCATCGATACGGCGGTCGCGAAGGAACGGCCAGATACGCCGGACCGACTCGGTGCGATGCAGGTCGATATCGGCGACCAGCAATTCGCCGCTTTCGCCGGCTTCGGCCAGGGTTTCTCCCTGCGGGCCGAACACGAAGCTGTGCCCCCAGAAGCGGATTTCGGTGGCGTTGTCGCCTTCGATGCCCACACGGTTGGAGGTCACAACCGCCAGGCCGTTGGCGATGGCATGACCGCGTTGTACGCCCTGCCAGGCATGGAGCTGGCGCTGCTGTTCGGCGCCGTCATCGGTGGCGTCGTCCCAGCCGATCGCCGACGGATACACCAGCAGCTCGGCCCCGGCCAGGGCCATGAGGCGGGCGGCTTCCGGGTACCACTGGTCCCAGCAAACGAGCACGCCCAGCCGGCCGATCGAGGTGTCGATCGGCGTGAAGCCGAGATCGCCGGGGGTGAAATAATATTTTTCGTAGTATTCCGGGTCGTCCGGGATATGCATCTTGCGATAGCGCCCGGCGAGCGTTCCGTCGGCGTCCAGCACCACCGCGGTGTTGTGATACAGCCCCGCCGCACGCCGTTCGAACAGCGATGCCACCACCACCACGCCCGCATCGCGCGCGGCCGCCGCCAGGCGTTCGGTGGACGGGCCGGGGATGGGC
>NZ_CAXGSH010000111.1:0-11529 GCF_964012375.1 uncultured Salinisphaera sp. | reverse complement strand
CGCAGCTGGTATTCGGTCATGGCAGGCGTATTCCCCGGTGCGTTCTGTAGAATCATGCAGGCGATCCAACAGGCCGATTACGCGACCGCCCGTTCCTGCCATGCCCAGCTGCAACCGCTTTGGGATGCATGTCGCGCCTATGCAAGCTATCGGGTCGCCCATGAGGCCATCGCCCTGATCGAGCGCGCGGCGCCGGTCATGCCGGCGCCACTACAACCGCTGTCGACCCACGAACGTGAAACAGTACGGCGCGCGCTTGCAGCCAGTCAGCTGCTCTGAACAGGTTCGAGCCGAGGGCTACTCGGACAGACGCGACTGCACGCGTTCCATGATCTCCGGCACCAGCGACAGGCCCCACTCGCGGCCGAGCGCGAGTGATTCGGTGAGCAGCTCGGGCGACACGCGTACCAGCTTCTGGCCGAGCGGCGATTGGTAGAACTCGACCAGCTGGTTGAGCTCGAAGATATTGAAGTGCTTTTCATACACCGGGTAGAGCACGGAATACAGCGCATCGCCGGACTCGATACGCTCGCGGATGACCGCCGTGGCTTCCTGACGGATCACGCGCATGGTGGCCGGGTCCATATCCGGGCGAAACAACGCCACGGCGTTGGCCACGCGATCGATGAACTGGCGCGAGAAGATCGCCTCCAGCTGCTCGGCATCGGTGAGCGCGATCAGCTCACGGATGACGTCGTCCTTGTCCTGTTGCGCGGCCGCGCTGCCCGACGAGGGCGCATGGCCCGCCGCCGGGGTCCCGCTCTGGGCCAGCACGGGCGGCCCACAAAGCAGCAGGAACAGCGCGGGCGCGAGCCATCGGCCCGCGCCGCGCAGACGATGGGTGCTAGGCAGCTTCAGGGGAGCCGACGTTTTCATGGAAGAATCGTCCTTCGGTGGTTTCGGCAATAATACCGGCCCGAATGACGAAATCCCCGAACGGTTCGCCGGCTTCGCGCTCGGCGGCGTACTGCTCGATGATCGGGGTCAGCTCCGCCAGAATTTCCTGCTCGTCGATGTTCTCGCGGTAGAGCTTGTTCAGGCGCGCGCCATCATGACCGGCGCCAAGATACAGATTGTATTTGCCCGGTGCCTTGCCCACGAAACCGATCTCGCCAAGGAAGGGGCGCGCACAGCCATTCGGGCAGCCGGTCATGCGGATGACGATCGGCTGATCCTTGATGCCGGCATCGGTGACGATCTTCTCGATCTTGGTGACCAGGGTGGGGAGATAGCGCTCGGATTCGGCCATGGCCAGCGCACAGGTCGGAAAGGCGACACAGGCCATGGCGGAATGACGCAGCGTCGAATATTTCTGGCCGTCGTCGAGGCCGTAGTGGGCCACCAGTTCCTCGACCGCGGCCTTGTCCTCGGGCTTGACGTTGGCAACAATCACGTTGTGATTGCCCGTCAGCCGGAACTCGCCGGTATGAATCTTGGCCAGTTCGCGTAGCGCGGTCATGAGCTTGTAGCCGGGCGGGCCCTGATACTGACCGTAGTGGGCAGTGCCGTTGTCGTCGAAATCGGCGATACGGCCGTTTTCGATGAACAGGGTAAGGTGCCAGTTGCCGTTATCGCCCTCGGCCCAGCCAAGCGGATCGCCGTTGCGCTCGAACTTGTATTCGCGTGCCGGCTTGAGCTTGATGCCCGCGCGTTCGTCGAGCTGCTCGTGGATCCAGCCCAGGCCGTGGTCGTCGATGGTGTACTTGAACCGGGCATGCTTGCGGTTGACGCGATCGCCGTGGTCGCGCTGGATCTTGACCAGTTCCTCGACCACCTCGAGCGTGTCTTCCGGCGTGGCGAAACCGATCACCGAACCCAGGCGCGGATAGGTCGCCTCGTCGCCGTGGGTCGAGCCCATGCCGCCGCCGATGGCGATATTGAATCCGACCAGCTTGTCGTTATCGACGATGGCGATCAGGCCGATATCGTTGGCGAAGACGTCGACATCGTTTTCCGGCGGAATCGCAATGGCGATCTTGAACTTGCGCGGCAGATAGGTCGTGCCGTAGATCGGCTCGTGGTCCTCGCCCTGCGGCGGCTGCTGCAGGAAGATTTCTTCATAGGCACGGGATTTCCAGGCCAGATGTTCGGAAATCTTCACCGACCAGTCGTGCACTTCGCGATGCAACGCGGACAGATCGGGGTTGGCCGAGGCCATGACGTTGCGATTGACGTCGCCACAGGCACCGCGGGCATCCACGCCTACCTCGTAGGCGCCCTGGAGCAACGGCCGCAGGTGCTTCTTGAGCACGCCGTGGTACTGAAACGTCTGACGGGTGGTCAGGCGCAGCGTGCCATTGGCGTAGCGATGGGCCAGTTCGTCAATCTTGAGCCACTGCTGACCCGTGACCACGCCTGCCGGTAGACGCAGGCGCAGCATGAACTGGTAATGCGGCTCCAGCTTGGAGGCCTTGCGCTCGGAGCGCAGGTCGCGATCGTCCTGCTGGTAGAAGCCATGGAACTTGGTCAGCTGGGTATCGTCTTCGGCGATCGAACCCGTGAGTTCATCGGCCAGCCCTTGCGCGATGGTGCCCCGCAGGTAGTTGCTGGCGATCTTGATGTGTTCGACGGCGGACAGTTCTTTATCGCTCATGATGGCACTCGGAATCGGTGGTGTCGGTAAAGCAGAGCGCGTGACACGCGGGCGCTGCTTAATAGACGTCGCGCTGGTAGCGCTTTTCTTTCTGCAGGTTCTTGAGATAGTCGGCGGCGCCGTCGGCGTCGAGACCGGCGTTCTCGCCGATCAGCTCGAGCAGCGCTTCATGCACGTCGTGGGCCATGGCATTGGCATCGCCGCAGACATACACGGTCGCGCCGCGCTCGATCCACTCGAAGACCTCCTTGCCGGCCGCACGAATCTTGTCCTGTACGTAGATCTTTTCTTCCTGGTCGCGCGAAAACGCCACGTCCATGCGCGTAAGCAGGCCTTCCTTGCGCCAGCGCAGCCAGTCGGTCTGATAGTAGAAGTCGGTCAGAAAATGCTGGGCGCCGAAGAACAGCCAGTTGTCGCCGCCGGCCTCACGCTCCTCACGCTCTTCAAGAAAGGCACGAAACGGTGCCACGCCGGTACCCGGGCCGATCATGATGATCGGCGCATCGTCGTTGTCGGGCAGCTTGAAGTTCTTGTTGTGATCGATATAGATCGGCAGCTTCACGTCTTCGCTGCGATCGGCCAGCTGGATCGACGCCACGCCGCTGCGGGCCCGTCCGAAGGTCTCGTAGCGCACCGCCGCCACGGTGAGATGGATCTCATCGGGGTTGGCGGCATGGCTGGAGGCGATCGAATACAGCCGGGGCGGCAGTTTGCGCAGCAGGCGTACGAAATCCTGGCCGGTCATGGCCGCAATCGGGTAGTCCTCGACCAGATCGATCAGGAATCGCCCGTGCATGTACTCCGCCAGCGCTTCGCGCTGATCCTCGGCGAGCAGCGCGTCCAGCGATTCATTCTGGGCCTGGACGGCATACTTCTCGATCAGCGGGCGGGTAAGCGTGGTGATTTCGTACTGATGCGTAAGCGCGTGCTGAAGCGTGACTTCGCCATCGATCCCGGTGACCTTTTCCTCCGGCGACAGATTCAGCGCGGCGATCAGCTCCTCCACCACGGCCGGGTCGTTCTCGGGAATGATGCCCAGCGAATCGCCCGGCTCCCAGACGAGGCCGGAGTCTTCGGTGTCCATCTCGATATGGTGGACTTCCTTGTCTGACCCACGGCCGTTGAGGACGACGTTCTCGAGCACTTCCGCCGAGTACGGGTTCTTGCGCGAATAGCTCGTCGTGCCGGCATCCGGGGCCGCAATGGCGCCGGGCATGGCCGTAACCGTGGGATGCGGCGTCTCGCCGCCGCCCAGCTCCTGCTTGTACTTGTCGATCGTGCTTTCGATCCAGGCTTCGGCGGCCTCGTCGAAATCCACGTCCAGATCCACGCGATCGGTCAGGCGCGTACCGCCCAGCTTCTCCAGCTGGGCATCGAAATCCTTGCCGGTCTGGCAGAAGTGCTCGTAGCTGGTATCACCGAAGGCCAGCACCGAAAACTTCAGGCCGTCGAGCTTCGGCGCCTTCTTGCCATAGATGAAGGCATGCAGCTCCTCGGCGTTGTCCGGCGGATCGCCTTCGCCATGGGTCGAAACACAGACGACGACGTTCTTCTCTTTCTTGAGGTCCTTCGGCTTGTAGTCGAGCATGTCGTAGGCGGTGGCATTCAGCCCTGCCGCCTCGGCGCGCTCGCGCAGGGTCTCGGCGATATCTTCGGCGTTACCCGTCTGCGAACCATAGAGAATGGTCAGCGGCTCGCTGGCATCGCCCTGGGCGGCGGGCGCGGCGGCCTGCGCCGGCGCTGCCACCTCGCCGGCGACGGCGGTGGCGTTAATGCCGGCCAGATAACCGCTGATCCAGGTCACCTGCATCGGCGTAAGCGTCTCGATCAACGCCGACAGTTGCTGGGCCTGCTGGGCATCGAGCGGGCTGGTGTGTTCTTGAATGGGGGTGACCTTCATCAACAATCCGCAAAAGGTGGGTTCTTCAGACCGCCGGCCTGAGCCGCGCAGGGTAGCCGGCCGCGATCTATCTTAAAACGTCTGAATTTTTATTTTCTTATAACTTTTCAACATAGGCATACCTGCCGCAGTCATGCTCGCTGCTCGCAGGGCGCCGCATTATACCCGTCGCGGCCCTCCCGGTCTTAGTGTGGGCACGCAGAGGGGGCGTGCCCAGGCTGACACGCGAGCGCACGGCCGGTAGATACAGGACCGGCCGACCGGAGATCACCGCAGCGCGTGCTCAACGCGACGGCTGCCGGCGCACGGGCGCGTTCCCGGGCTGTGCCGCGCTGCGCCACGGGCGACCTGTGCCCCACGGCTCTGCTACGCTTCGCGCATGCACCGTCTTGTCCTGATCTGCGTGGCCGTCGTACTCAGCGGCTGTGTCACCGCGCCGCCGCGCTCGCCCGGCAACGTCTGCGATATCTTCTACGAGAAGAACGGCTGGTTCGATGCGGCGGACTCCGCCTTCGATCGCTGGGGCGCGCCGATTCATGTCCAGATGGCGATCATCTATCAGGAATCGGCCTTTGTCGGCGATGCACGCCCGCCGCGCCGGCGGCTGCTGTGGTTCATTCCCTGGACGCATATCACCTCGGCCTACGGCTACACCCAGGCGCTCGACAGCACCTGGGACTGGTACAAGACCGACACCGGCAACGGCTGGGCCAGTCGCGACGATTTCGGCGATGCGACCGACTTCGTAGGCTGGTACGTGGCCAAGAGCAACGCCATGCTCGGCATTTCCAAATGGGATGCGTATAGCCAGTATCTGGCGTATCACGAAGGCCAGACCGGTTTTAAACGCGGCAGCTATCGCCGCAAACCGTGGCTCGAGCGTACCGCCGGCCGGGTCAACGCCCGCGCCGACCGCTATGCCGGTCAGCTGCGCGGCTGTCGCGCCGATCTGGAAAATCCCGGCCACTGGTGGTGGCCTTTCTGAGCCGGGTCTTGCCCGATCTTGCCTGCCCTTATGCCAGAAAACGATATGCAGCAATTACACCAGTTGGCCGACCTGATGCTCGCGATCGAACAGAGCATGCGCGCCGCCGATCTCTGGCATGCGAGCGCGCCCTCGCCGGCCGCAATGGCCAGCCGTACGCCGTTTTGTGCCGATACGCTCGCGTTCAGCGAATGGCTGCAGTTCGTATTCATTCCGCGCATGCGCGAAATCATCGAACACAACGGCCCGCTGCCCGGGGCGAGCGCAATCGCGCCATTGGCAGAAGAAGCGCTAGCCGAACAACCGGGCAAGCAGGCGGTGGTGGATCGGCTGCGCGAATTCGACCGCGCCATCGGCGGGCCGAAACGGGCCTGATCAGACGCCGAAGATTACCGGCACGTAGTGGTCGACGAGCAGCGCGCTGAACAGCGCCATGAGATAGAGAATGGAGTAGGCGAAGGTACGCATCGCCAGCCCCGGCTTCGGCGCGTACTTGAGCCGAACCGCATAGACCAGAAACCATCCCGATAGCCCGATCGCGCACAGCAGATACAGCGGACCGCTCATGCCGGTCACGAAGGGCAGCAGCGACACGATGAACAGCAGCACGGTGTAGAGCAGCACCTGCGTGCGGGTGTACTCGAGGCCATGGGTGACGGGCAGCATCGGAATATCCACTTCGGCATATTCGCGGTGGCGCTCGATCGCCAGCGCCCAGAAGTGCGGCGGCGTCCAGATGAAGATGATCAGAAACAGGATGAGGGCATGCGCGTCTACCGAGCCGGTCACCGCGGCCCAGCCCAGCAGCGGCGGCGCCGCACCCGCAGCCCCGCCGATCACGATGTTCTGGGGCGTGGCGCGCTTGAGATAGACCGTATAGACGCCCGCGTAGCCCACCAGCGTGACCAGCGTAAGCCAAGCCGTTAAGGGGTTGACCAACCAGAGCAGAATCGCCATGCCCAGAAGGCCGATCGCAGCGGCGAAGCGCGCCGACTGGGCCATGTCCAGATGGCCGGTAACCAGGGGTCGCTTGCGCGTTCGCGCCATGCGCTGGTCGGCTTTGCGATCGAGCATCTGATTGACCGCAGCCGCCGAGGCGGCCATCAGTCCGATGCCGAGCGTACCGAACAGCAGCGCGTCGATCGGCACCATGCCGGGCGTGGCCAGGAACATGCCTACCATCGCCGTAAACACGATCAGCAACACCACGCGCGGCTTGCACAGCTCGTAGTAGTCCGACAGCCGCTGGGAGAGCGTCGAACGATCGAGCGTTGTTGAGCCGGAGGAGCTAGACATGAGCGCGCGCTTTCCAGACTGCGTGGTTGATGGCAACTAGCGTCAATAATAACAGGGCAGCGCCTCCGTTGTGGGCCACGGCCACCGGCAGCGGCAGGTGGAACACCACCACTGAAATACCGATCGACACCTGCAGCGCCAGTGCCGCGATCAGGATCGCGGCCATACCGCGCCAGCGCCGGTCGACCCTGCCCTGCTGCCAGAGCAGGCCGGCGAGGCCCAGCATGACCACGGTGATGGCGACTGCGCCCAGCCGATGCGCCCAGTGAATGGTTGCACGCGGCACGCTGTCGAGGATGCCGTATTCGTAGTTGATCCCGAGGCCGTGCCAGAGGGTGAAGGCGGTAGACCAGTCGGTCGGCGGCCACCAGTAGGTCTGGCAGGTCGGGAAGTCCGGACAGGCCATGGCCGCATAGTTGGTCGAGGTCCAGGCGCCGAGAAATATCTGGCCTATCAGCAAAGCCAGCGCGGCGCCGGCCGCGACACGCAGGCCGCGGCGCATGGCCAGGCCATAGCCTTCGAACAAGGCGCCCTCGCGAAACAGGCACCAGCCCAGCAAAGCGAACGTCGCCATCCCGCCAAGCAAGTGAGCGGTCACAATCAACGGCTTGAGCAACAGAGTCACAGTCCACATGCCCAGCAGCGCCTGAAATACCACAAGTGCGAGAATCACCCAGGGCAGTCTGCGTTGCTGGTGTGGGTTGCTGGTGCGTTTGAGGGTGAGCAGCGCCATCGCCAGAATCAGCAGACCGAGGGTGCCGGCCGCATAGCGGTGAATCATCTCCTTCCAGGCCTTGGGCGCCTCCACGGGGCGATGAGCAAAGCGTTCATTGGCCCGGGCCACGTCGGCCTCGGCGGTCGGCACGTCGAGATGCCCGTAGCAGCCCGGCCAGTCCGGACAACCGAGCCCGGCGTCGGACAGCCGCACGAAAGCGCCAAGCGTCACCACGACGAAGGTCAGGCAGATCGTAATCAGAATGAGACGAAAACGCGTCATGACAGTGTCCCGGTCTAACCGATATGGGAGAGCTTGAGCAGGTGCTTGACGTCCTTGAACAGCGCCGAGCCATCGCCGCCGGGCGGATAGTAAAGCATCCAGTTGCCCAGCGGATCGACGAGGTAGACCGTGCCCGGCGTGGCTGCATCCTGGCTTTCGAACATCGCGCGAAAGTCATCCAACGGCCCGCGATAGAGACTCAGGTCGGGCTGTTCCGGCATGGCCGGCAGGGTCTGTGAATCGGTAAGCAGTATCCGCTGCACCCGCGTGGCGCGGCGGTGCAGCAGCGCGCGGATCTGGCGCGTTTCCTTCAACGACTCGACGCATGCATCGTCGCAGCCGCCGGGGGCGACCTGCAGGATCGTCCATTTCTGCTCGAACAGGGCACCGCTGGGCACGGTTTCGCCGGCCGCATCCGTAAGCGTGATGTTGGGCACGCGCTTGGCCGGGTCGATCAACGTACCGCCGTTGGTGCCCGCCGCGCCGTATGACAGGCCGTAGTAGAGCACATAGGCCAACGCCAGCGGGCCCACGAAAACCATCATCACGCCAAGCAGCTTGAGACGCGCGCGTGTCTTTGTCGTCATCGGATACGCCTTAAATTCAGAACCACGAAAATCACCGCTACCGCGCACGCCATGGCGAACCACTGCAGCGCATAGCCAAAATGACGCACGGGCGGCATCTGCTCGAACTGGTTCTGCCAGTTGCGGGCAAATCCGCGCGGATCCGCCTCGTCGAGCAGCAACAGCCCGTTGGCAACATCGCCTTCGTACTGGCAGCGCAGCTGTTCGATGTCGGGATAGTTGAGCACCCGCGGCCAACCCTCGAGCCGACATGCCGCGTCTCCGCCCAAGCGCATGCCGGGCCGCGGCAGATCGCGCCAGACACCCGTCATCGTGACTTCACCGGCAGGCGCCGCCGGATCCGGGGGCTCGGCGCGCCCGCCGGGGCCGAGCGGCACCCAGCCGCGGTCGACCATCACCCGTCGACCGTTGGCCAGTACCAGCGGTGTCCACACGTGATAGCCGATTCGCTCGTTGCGCACCTGATTATCGAACAGCACCTGCCGGCGTGCATCCAAACGCCCGGTCAGCGTGTAACGAAGCCCATAGGCCGGCGTCGCGCCGTCCTCGCCACGCTCGACCTCAAGAAAGTCCCGTGCCGGGCTTTTGCCGGCAGCCTGGCGCTGCGCTAGCATCGCCTGCTTGCTCTCGCCGCGCTGTATCTGCCAAATGCCGAGGCTGGACAAAGCGGCCATGCCTAACAGTACGATCACCCAACCCCACAAAGGGGGCGCGAACCGATAGCGCCCTAAGCGCATATGGTCAAGATATTCATCGTCGTGTTCCTGTTCGCCATCATCGCGGCCCTGGGGTCGGGACTGGTGTTTCTCGTACGCGACAGCGGCGATACCAGACGCACGGTCAAGGCCCTGACGTGGCGCATCGGCCTGTCGCTGGCGCTGATCGGCCTGCTGGTGATCGGTTATTTAACCGGTATCGTACAGCCGCACAATCTCGGCCAGTAGCCGGCCTTGCATCGCAACGACAACGGGCGGCCCGCGTCGGGCCGCCCGGATCAGGCTGCGATTGCTTCGGCGGGCTTCGTCCTATCCGTTCAAAGGATATAGACGAAGATAAACAGGCCGAGCCAGACCACGTCGACAAAATGCCAATACCAGGCGACGGCCTCGAAGCCGAAGTGGTCATGGGAACTGAAGTGGCCCTTCAGACAGCGCAGCAGAATAACGATGAGCATGATCGTGCCCAGCGTCACGTGCATGCCGTGAAAACCGGTCAGCAGGAAGAAGGTCGAGCCGTAGATGCCCGAACCCAGGGTCAGACCGAGATGCTCGTACGCCTCGATATACTCGACCGCCTGCCAGTACAGAAAGAAGGCGCCTAGCGCGGCCGTGGCAGCCAGGCCCAGGCAAAGCTTCCAGCGGTTGTCCTCTTTCAGGCCCCAGTGTGCCCAGGTGATGGTCACCGAGGACGTCAGCAGCAGCAGCGTATTGATCAGCGGCAGGTGCCAGGCGTTGACGGTTTCGAACTCGCCGCCAATATTGCCCGGACCGTTGGTCGGCCATGCGCCCTCGAACTGGGGCCACAGATAGACGTTGGTGAAGAACTTCTCGCCCTCGCCGTTCAGCCACGGCAGCGCGATCATGCGGGTATAGAACAGGGCCCCGAAGAATGCCGCGAAGAACATCACCTCGGAGAAGATGAACCACATCATCGCGTAGCGGTAGGTACGATCTTCCTGGACCCCGTAGGCGCCCGTGCGGTTTTCATGCACGACGTCCCGAAACCAGATGAACACCATGACCAGCACCATCGCCAAGCCAATGGCGGCCAGGTATGGCGCCACCCCGGTATGGCCGTTCAGCCAGAAGCCGGCCCCGCCCAGCATGAGGAACAGCGCAACCGTGAGCATGAACGGCCACGGCGACGGTTCCGGTACGTAATACTTGTGGTGTTCGCTGGTATGCGTGGCCATAACGATCGATCCTTGCTTCTATTCTTGCTGCCTTACGCCCGGTTGAAGGGCTCGGCCGTTGCAGGGCACGCCGCAGCGCGCCCCTCTCCCCTGACTACTTTCGGCTAGCGTGCCGCCATCTCGAAGAAGAAGGCGACGTACACGCCGACCGCGATGCCCGCCAGGGCGATCGCGAGCAGCGCGTTCTTGCGTTTGGGCGACATAAGGAGCAGCCCGCCCGCTTACGCCAGCTCGCGCGGGTCGATCTTCGGCGGCTGCTCGAAGGTGTGGTACGGCGCCGGCGAGGGCACCGTCCACTCGAGCCCGCGGGCGCCTTCCCAGACGCGACCCGTGGCTTTCTTACCCGAACCGCGCATACACATGATCATGTTGTAGATGAACACGAACTGCCCGAGGAAGAACATCAGCGCGCCGATCGACGAAATGACGTTGAAGTCGGTGAACTGGGTGGCGTAGTCCGGGATACGACGCGGCATGCCGGCCAGACCCAGGAAGTGCTGCGGGAAGAACAGCACGTTGATCCAGATCGCGCTCCACCAGAAGTGGAACTGGCCGAGTCTTTCGTTGTACATCACGCCGGTCCACTTCGGAATCCAGTAGTAGATCGCAGCGATGATGGAGAAGATCGCACCCGGCACCAGCACGTAGTGGAAATGGGCCACCACGAAGTAGGAGTCGTGATACTGGAAGTCCACCGGCGTGAGCGCGAGCATCAGCCCGGAAAAGCCGCCGATGGTGAACAGCACCACGAAGCCGAGGGCAAACAACATCGGCGTTTCGAAGGTCATCGAGCCGCGCCACATGGTGGCGACCCAGTTGAACACCTTCACGCCCGTGGGCACGGCGATGAGCATGGTCGCGAACATGAAGAACAGTTCGGCCGAGACCGGCATACCCACCGTGAACATGTGGTGCGCCCAGACGATGAACGACAGGAACGCGATCGAGGCCACGGCATACACCATCGAGTCATGCCCGAACAGCGGCTTGCGCGCGAAGGCCGGGATGATCGTGGAGACAATGCCGAAGGCCGGCAGAATCATGATGTAGACCTCGGGGTGCCCGAAGAACCAGAAGATATGCTGGAACAGCACCGGGTCGCCGCCGCCGGCGGCGTCGAAGAAGGTGGTGCCGAAGAAGTGATCGGTCAGGATCATGGTGACCGCACCCGCCAGCACCGGCATGACCGCGATCAGCAGGTAGGCGGTGATAAGCCAGGTCCATACGAACAGCGGCATCTTGAGCAGCGGCATGTCCGG
>NZ_CAXGSH010000110.1:0-11572 GCF_964012375.1 uncultured Salinisphaera sp. | reverse complement strand
CCCATGTCGTGGGCGGATTTCACCTGGCTGCCGAAGGGCGGGCGGCGCAGAACGTATTCGTTGCCGTCCACGGCGAGCAGGTAGGTAAGATTCGAGGCGCCACCGGGGAACTGGCGGATGGTCATCTCGCCGTGTTCGGGCACCAGCACCGGCGCGTGCTCGCGACACCACGCGGTCAGTGCGGCGGCGTCGATGCCTTCGCCCTCGCGAATATCGCGGGCCTGGTCCAATGCGCTCATCCGAATCTCCTCAGCTGTGCGTTGTTGTAGTCGTTCACGCGCGGGTCGCCAAAAGGGCCTCGGTCGCGGCGGTCACTGTATCGGCATAGGCAGCCACGTCGAGCCCGCGCTCGCCGTGCTTGTGGCGTTTGAGATACCAGTCCTGAAGCATGGCTTTGACGAGGCCGGCGGCAATATCGGCGTTCATCGCGCCGTAGTGGCCGTCGGCCTGCCCCTGGCGGATGATGTCGGCGAAGATCTGTTCGGAATTGCGTTCGGCCGCGACCGCCTGGCGGCGCTCGTCCGAGGCCAGGTGATGGGCTTCCATATACAGAAAGAAAAACCATTCGCGCAGCGCTTCGGTGGTCAGAAGGTGCGCTTCGATGGCGGTGGCGAGCCGGCTGCGGCTGTCGTCGATGTCTTCCAGCGCGCTGGCCATGACCCGCCGGAGCGTGCGCGAAACCCAGGCCTGAATAAGGCGCGCGAGCTCGTCCTTGCTGCCGATATAGGCATACAGACCGCCCAGCGACAGGCCGCTCTCGCGGGCCAGCTCGCGTAGCGTCATCGCGGCAAAGCCTTTGCGGTTGGCCAGCCGCAGGGTGGCCTCGATAATACGGGTGAGATTGTCGGTGGCTGCCTGCGCGCTGCGCACGGCAATCGCACCTTCGCGAGCCTCGACGATCTGGGCACAGAGGCTGCGGCTGTCCAGATGGTGGCGTGCGGTAAAGCTTTCGAGCGAGGGTCGTTCCATGGCGTAACCTTCGGCGCTAGCGAAACGTCACCAGGCTGTCGTCCCCGGCGGCGCGCAGCGCAGCGATATCGTTGAAGCCAAGCATGCGCCAGCCATCGCGGGTCGAGCGCAGTTCTGCGACCGCGGCGTTGTAGATGCTCCAGTTGAGCTCGATGGCCTTGTCGTCCGGCGCGCCGGTCGCGGTGGCGATGGATATCGCGATCGGCCCGCCCGAGCTGCACAGACCGATACGGGCATCCCGTGGGTATTCGTTGCGCAGCCGCGCCAGCGCTGTCTGGACCCGTGCCTTGAAGGCCTGCCACGATTCGCAGCCGTCGTGGTCGTGCGCGGTGCCGGCCAGCCAGTGTCGGGTGACCTGTTCGAACACCTTCTGGAACAGTCGCCGATCGGTCTTCAGCTGGTCGCGTGCGGCGCCCAGCTCCGGATTTTCTTCGAAAACGCGGGGCGTGTAGGCAGCAAAGATGGCGTCCGCGTCGTACTCGTTGAACGCCGGGTCCGTATGTATGGCGGGCGCTTTTTCGTAGCCGGCATTAACCAGTTCGGCGGTGCGCTGCTGGCGTTGCAGATCGCCAGCGAGCATGACGTCGAAGTGTTGCCCGGCCGCGGCCAGGTGGCGGCCGACCAGGCGCGCCTGGCGTTCGCCGGTTTCGGACAGGCGGTCGTAGTTGGCCGCGCCAAAACTGGCCTGACCATGACGGATGAGTACGAGCTGGGTCATGGCGCGACTATAGGCAGGCGATGTTCGAACGGTCAATGTATAACGGACGTTCGTTATATTTTCGCTATGCTGTAAGCGAGCGCACCTTAGGCACGCCACGGCTGGCAGGCTATCCATGATTCAGAAAACACGCAATTCCGATGTTGTCCGGCGTATCGCCATCACCGGGGCCGGCAGTGGCCTGGGCCGCGAGCTGGCGCTGCGCTATGCCCGCGAAGGCTGGCGGGTGGCGGTCACCGATATCCAGGATGGACGTGCCCGTCAGGTGGCCGGCGAGGTCAATAGTGCCGGCGGCCAGGCCATCGCACAGACCTTGGATACCCGTGAGCCAGAGCATTTCGATGCCCTGCTCGAACGCATTCGCGAAGAATGGGGCGGATTGGACGTGTTCGTGAACAACGCCGGTGTATCCAATGCCGGCAGCGTGGTCGATACGCCGCTCGACGACTGGGACTGGATGCTGGATATCAATCTCATGGGCGCGGTACGCGGGGCACGCGCCGCGCTGCCCATGCTGCGCGAAAGCCGGGGCCATCTGGTCAATATCGCCTCGTTTGCGGCGATCGCCAATGCGCCTGGCATGGCCGCCTACAACGCCGCCAAGGCCGGGGTGCTGTCGCTGTCGGAATCGATCCGCGGCGAGGAATACGACCATGGCGTGGGCGTGACCGTGGCCTGTCCGGCGTTTTTCGCGACCAATCTGCTCGACTCGTTTCGCGGTACCCACGATCGCCAGCGCGCAATGGTGGAAAAACTCATGCGCCGTGCGCGTGTCAGCGCTGCAGACGTGGCCGATGACATTTATGATGCGGTCCGCGAGAGCCGGTTCCTGGTGATCTCGCACCGCGATTCGCGTTGGCAGTATCGTTTCAAGCGGCTGTCGCCGGAACGCTTTTTCTTCGCTGTCCGCAAGGCGACGCGCTCGTTTACCGGCTGATCTGCGGCCCGCTGCCGCACGCAAGAGACCGACGATGACCCAACCGACGTTCATGATCTACGGCGCCTATGGCTATACCGGCGAGCTGATTGCCCGCCAGGCAGTCGCCGAGGGGTTGATGCCCGTGCTGGCGGGCCGCCGGGCCGAGGCACTGGCGCCGCTGGCAGACGAGCTGGGGTTGGATTATCGCGACTTCGGCCTGCACGAGGCCGCTGATATTGCGCCGCATCTGGATGGTATCGACGTGCTGCTGCACTGTGCCGGGCCGTTCTCGGCCACCGCCCCGCAGGCCATGGCGGCCTGTATTTCCGCGGGCGTGCACTATCTGGATATTACCGGCGAGATCAGCATCTTCGAGCATTCGTTCAGCCGTCACGATCATGCCGCGAAGGCCGGCGTCGTGATCTGCTGTGGGGTGGGTTTCGACGTCGTGCCGACCGACTGTATTGCCGCCTACCTGGCCGAGGCCATGCCGGACGCGGTCGAACTGGCGCTGGGTTTCGATTCACGCTCGGGGTTTTCGCCGGGCACGGCCAAGACCTCGGTCGAAGGGCTCGCCGATGGCGGCAAGATCCGGCGCAATGGTCGCATCACCACCGTGCCCTTGGCCGCCAGCGTGCGCGAGATCGATTTCGGCGATGGCCCGAAACAGGCGATGACCATCCCCTGGGGCGATATTTCGACCGCCTGGCATACCACCGGCATCGACGATATCGAAGTCTATATGCCGATGTCGCCGAAGCGTATCAAGCAGGTGCAGCGCCTGAACTGGGTCAGGCCGTTGCTGGGCCTGTCGCCGGTGCAGAGCTTTCTCAAGAAGCGGGCCGCGAGAATTGCGGGCCCGGACGAATCGCGACGCGAGCAGGCCACCACCCACGTCTGGGGCGAAGTGGTCAACGCCCGTGGCGAGCACCGGGTTGCGCGGGTACACGTCGCCAACGGCTACAACGTAACCGTGCATGCCAGCCTGGCGATTGTGAAGCAGTTGCTGGCCGAAGCGCCGGCCGGGGGCAGCTATACGCCTTCGCGGCTCGCCGGCAAGGCGCTGGTCGAGCGCCTGCCAGGCAGCTCGAGCGTCGAAATCAGCTCAGAATAGGTCTTCGAACGCGGGTGGCTGGCGCGCGGTATCGATATCGAAGTATGCCGCCATCGTGCGATAAAGCTCGGTGTGATGACTGGCCAGTTCGGCGCCGCGCTGAAAAAAGGCTTCCACGGCGACGGCGAAGAATTCGGCCAGGTTCTGGGCGCCGTAGATATCGATGACCGGCGAGCCCTGCTCGCGCAGCTGCTCGAAAGCTTCGCCGAACACATGCGTCCAGCGGTCGGCGTCGGCCATGGGTGGCGCGCCTTCCTGGGCCGGGGCGGCGAAATCCAGCAAATGGGCGAATTCGTGCAGCACAACGTTGTGGGGGGCGCCGGCCAGCGCGGCTTCCACATCGGTCCACGACAGCACCACCCGGCTGTCGTCCCAGGCTTCGCCTGAGGCCAGCAACGGCAGGTCGTCGACGAGGCCGTTTTCATCCGGTTCGGTCTGGTGGATGTAGAAGGCGTCGGGATAGATCAGCACCTCGCCGGGCAAGGCAAACGTGCCGGGCGTTGCGCCCAGACACAGCAGGCTGGCCTGGCCGGCAATGGCCAGACGCATGTCGTGCGTGACGTCCAGGCCCTGGCAGCCGATAAAGCGTACGTCGGTTACGAGCCGCGCCGCCAGCCGTGGCAGGCGTTCGAGCTGGCGGGCATCGAGCAGGCCACGCCAGGGCAGCAGCGCCAACAGCCGGGCGCGCTCGCGTTCGTTCAGGCGGGCCGGGGCGCGCACGAGCAAGCGCAGGCGGGGATAGGCGATAATACCGGCCGCCGCGATGAGGCTGCCGACAAGCACGGTGATCGCGGCGACCGTATTCATACGGTATCGATCCGAGCGCCCGCGGCGGTTCGGCAGGCTATCGATTGCATAAGGATGGAAAAACCCCGGTGAGCTGGTCCCAAATCGCGCTGAGCATATTCTCGACCGTCACGTCGTTCATCATCTGGTCGTTTCTGGTCTATGTATTCTACGTGCTGCGCAATCGCAGCCTTGAGCACAAGCTCAAGCAATTGATTCAGCCCGAGCGCAGCGTGCCCGACGAAGATCGGGTGCATATCGTGTGTGCCAACGCCACCGCTGTACGGGTGACGGTACGCGATGTGCGCCTGATCACCGACGACGACGTGCATGTCAGCTTGGCCTATATCGGCGATACCGGCGATGTCGTGAGGCCGCGCAGGCCCAACGACATCATCGCCCGGCGGCGCAATCCGGTGATCACGCGGCATGAAAAGGCCGGGCTGATCGAGCGCAATTTCGTGGAGCTGCCGGCACAGAGCGCGGGTATGTGGGCGCTGACCGCCGATCAGGTGGAAAACCCGAAGTGGCACTTCGTGGAATGCCTGCTGGTGATCGACTATCCCACCCTGCTGAACACCCGCAAGCTTATGGTGGTCTACGCCAAGCAGGCGATCGTCGACAGCATCAACGACGATTTCAACCGTTATATCGTCGATGCCCGCCGACGCATTCAACAAGGGCGCGCTTGATCAATAGGACGCCAGCCGTACGCTATTCATTAGCTACGCCATGCGGTACATGGCCGGCGGCCACGCGCTGCGAGGCGCTGCCGATATGGGTTGCCTGATCGTCGAAGAAAATATCGGCGCCGAAGGCTTCCAGGAACTCGGCCTTGGTCATACCCCCCAGGAACAGCGCTTCGTCGATACGGATATGCCAGGCCCGTAGCGTACGGATCACGCGTTCATGAGCGGGCGCGCTGCGTGACGTGACCAGCGCGGTGCGAATCGGGCAATGGGCCGGGTCGAATTCGGCCTGAATCCGGGTCAGCGCCTCCAGGAATGCCTTGAACGGCCCGCCCGGCAGCGGTTCACCCGCTGAGCTGACTTCGCTGGCGGCAAACGCTTCCAGCCCCTGTTCCTTGAAGATACGTTCGGCGTCGTCGGAAAACAGCACCGCGTCGCCGTCGAAGGCGATCTTGAGTTCGCCGTCTTCGTGGGCAAGTGAATGGCCCGGCACGATGGTGGCAGCCGCACAGCCGGCCTTGAGGGCAGCGCGTACGTCGTCCGGGTCGGCAGAAAGAAACAGATCGGCGCCGAACGCATTCACATAGCGATAGGGCGAACTGCCGCTGGTAAACGCCGCTCGGCTTATCGGCAGTTTGTGATGGGCGATGGAATTAAACACCCGCAGGCCCGTATCGGCGCTGTTGCGCGAAAGCAGGATGACCTCTACGCGCTCGCTACCTGCCTCGTTCAGGGCCAGCAGCTTGCGTACCAGGCCAAAGGCGACGCCCGGCTCCAGTACGTCTTCCTCGTGTTCAATCTGGTAGTTGCAGTAGGCCTCGCGGCCGTCGGTTTCGAAGACGCGATGGCTTTGCTCGAGATCGAACAGCGCGCGCGAGGAAATGCCGATGACCAGTTTTTCGGGGTGCGTGTCCATGCGTTCAAGTGTAGCGCCATTGCGCGCGCTCAGCGCGCACGACGTGCTCTAGATCGGTGCGTGTAACCGTCTGAGACTAAAGTCCCGGTGCGTTCCAAAACCGCGACCCGGGTGCCCGTAAGGCGCGCGTCGCTGCTGCCGAGGGGCCGCACAAGCCTTGCTTCATCGAAAATAATAAGGAAATGTTAATTTTTAATTGCGTTTTCTTGCGCGGTTGGCAGGCGCCTTGCTTGCTGTGGCGGCTGGCGCCGTGTTCGCGCCCGCCCGGCAGTGGCTTGGCAAAACCCTGTGTTTGTAGGGTAACGTACAGCTCTAGCCGGATCGTGGTGGGACACGGTCAGGGGGATCTAGCTTTTTATCTCAGGGAGAAACGAGATGGGGACGAGTACGTTCAAATCCAGCACGGTTCGTGCGTCTGTGCGTGGTGCGATCGGCACCGCCGTTGCGGTACCACTGCTGTTTTCGGCCATGCCGGCCATGGCCCAGAGCCAGCAAGAGCAGATGCAGCAGCTGCGTGACCAGATCCAGCAGATGCAGCAGCGCTTTGACGAGCTGCAGGCACAGCAGGAAGAAATGAAGCAGACGCAGGCATCGCCGCGTTCGGACAAGCAGCTGGTGCGCAAGTCCGAAGACAGCGATGGCTTCATGGTGGGCAACACCAACGTGAAGATCGACGGCTACTTCAAGTTCGATGCCATCTACGATTTCGAAGACGACCACGGCGCCTCGCTCGGCCCGTCCGATGCCATCGGCACGCTGGATAGCAAGGGTACCGATCGCCCCGGCGACGCGGACCTGGGTGCCACCATCAAACAGACGCGCCTGCGCCTGCACACCACCACGCCGACCGAATACGGCGACGTCGGCGGCTATATCGAAATGGATCTCTACGGTCAGCCGTACGACTCCAGCTTTGACGGCAGCGTCGGCCCGCGCGTGCGTCGTGCCTATCTGACCTTCGGCAACTGGCTGATCGGTCGCGACTGGTCCACTTTCTCCGACTTCAACTACGGCACCACGCTCAACTTCTACGGCCCGCAGGCCCAGCTGTTCGAACGCCAGGCCCAGGTGCGCTACACCATGGATGCCGGTGACAACACCAGCGTCGATTTCTCGCTGGAGAATCCGGGCGGCGGCACCGTGATCGCTGGCGATGACGCCGATCCGGATTTCCGTGGCCTCGAAGACGGCACGGGGACGGAAAACACCTTGCCGGACATGGTGATTCGTCTGAAGAACTCGAACGGCCCGTTCAGCGTGCAGGCCGCCGCCATCGGCCGTTATCTCAAGGCCGACGTGAACGACGTCACCGGCACCGGCGATTCCGACGAAGATTCCGTGGTCGGCTACGGCCTGAACCTCGGTGGCTCGCTGACCCTGCCCACCAAGACCACGCTCATGGTCTCCAGCGTGTATGGCAAGGGCATCGGCAAGTACGCCTATCTGCCGGCCGGCGGTGCGGATGCCTATGTCACCAGCGACGGCGATCTGGAAGCGATCGAGCGTTACGGCTTCATCGGCACCATCTCGCAGGAGCTCACCTCGACGCTCACGACGAACCTCATCTACGGCAAGGCCTACTCCGAGAACCCGGATGACTTCGTCGGCAGCACCGACGGCCTGCACGACAACTCGTCGTCGGCGCACGTGAACCTGCTCTATACGCCGGTGGACCCGCTGACGCTGGGTATCGAGTACAACCGGGTCGAATACGAAAGGCAGAGCGGTACCGACGCCACCGCCCAGAACGTACAGTTCTCCACGATCTACAACTTCTAGATCGCGGCTGTATGACGCGCCCGGCACTCGTGCCGGGCGCCTTGAAGCCCCGGTTCGCCGGGGCTTTTTTGTGCCCCGCGTTTGTGAACGCGGCGGCGAGGCGTTTCGCCACAGGTTAGGATGATCCGATGACCCGCCGTGCTGCATTCCGAACCCATGCTGGCCCCAGGGCCCAGGCTAGCGCGCTGGCCGAGGGCGTGGCCCTGCATCGAGCCGGTCGGCTGGCAGAGGCCGAAGGCTGTTATCGACGCATCAAACGGCGCGACCCGGACTACGCCGAAGCACTGCGCATGCGAGCGCTCGTCGCCCATCAGCAGCGCGAGCCGGATACCGCGGTCAAGCTGTTGCGCCGCGCCGTCGAACACCAGCCCAGCAACCCGGTCTATCACCACAGCCTGGGCGGTCTGCTGCGGGCGCTGGGCGATTCCACGGGCGCGATCGCGGCCTTTCGGCGGGCCTGGGCGCTGCAGCCCGAGCGGGCAGAAAACGGCCTCGATCTGGGCGATGCGCTGGCCCAGGCCGGCGACAGCGAGGCCGCACTGGCGGTCTACGCAGAGGTCTGCCGTGCCCGGCCGGCGTTGCTGGCCCCCTATCTGCGCAGCGCAAACCTGATGTTCGAGCGCGGCGACCCCGAGGGCGCGGCGGCGCGCCTACGCGAGGCTGAAAGCCGGGCAGCGGCGGATGGCACGACCCAGTGCGAACTCGCCGCGGCATGGGCGGCGATCGGCGCCTACGAACAGGCCGCCAAGCTCTACACCGAGCGCCTGGCACAGGCGCCGGATGACGCACAGGCCAGGGCCGGGCTGGGCAGTGCCTGCCAGAGCCTGGGCCAATTCGAGGCGGCCACGGCGCATTTCGAGCAGGCGCTGGATCTCGACGCGGGGCTGGGCTGGGTCTATGCCGCGCTGATGAGCAATCGACGCTACGTCTTTTCCGACGCTCGCCTGGCCACCATGCAACGCCTTGTCGCCGATCCGGATCTGGACGCGCGTGCACGCAGCCAGCTGCACTTCGCGCTGGGCCAGCATTTCGATGCGGGCAAGGCAGCCGAACAGGCCTTTGCCCACTTCGAGGCCGGCAACCGGCTGCATGCGCGTCGTGAACCCTTCGATCGCAGCGTGTTCGATGCCCGTATCGAGCGCATCCTGAGCCGTTGCTCGCGCGACTTTTTCCAAGCCCACAAGGGCATGGGCCACGACAGCGAACGGCCGCTGCTGATCGTGGGCATGCCGCGCTCGGGTACGAGCCTGGTCGAACAGATCGTGGCCAGCCATCCGCAGGCCCATGGCGCTGGTGAACTCAACGATATCGGGCGCATGGTGCGCGAACTGCCGGTGATCACCGGCAGCGATAAACGCTACCCCGAATGCCTCGATCGACTGACCCCGCAAGCGGCGACGATGCTTGCACAGCGCTATCTCGGCGGGCTCGAAGCCCGCGCGCCGGCGGCGGTTCGTGTGACCGACAAGATGCCCTTCAACATGCTGTGGCTGGGTTTGATCGCCTTGATCCTGCCCAACGCCCGGGTGATCTATTGTCGGCGCGATGCGATGGACAACGCGCTCTCCTGTTATTTCCAGCTGTTCAGCCGCGGCCTGCGTTTTGCCTACGATCTGAGCCATGTCGGCCACGTCTATCGTCAGCACGAGCGACTGATGGCGCACTGGTGCGAACACCTGCCGCTGTCCATGCTCACCGTGGACTACGAAGATCTGGTGCGCGAGCCGGAAAGTCAGAGCCGGCGGCTGATCGAGTTCACCGGACTGGACTGGGACGAGCGCTGCCTGGATTTTCATCGGCATGCACGCGGCGTACGTACCGCCAGTGTCTGGCAGGTGCGCCAGCCCGTGTATCAATCCTCGTTGGCCCGCTGGAAGACTTACGAACCGTGGCTCGCCCCACTGCGCGAAAGCCTGGCAGGCTCGACTGATTGACCCGGCATGACAACAGACGACTTTTGGGTTGATAGCGCGCGCGTGCGAATGAACGCGCGCCACGGCCAACGGCCGTGAAGCCTTTGAAAATAAAAGACAGACGCGTGCCAGCGTTTCTTTGGATGGCGCTGAAAACAGCTGACTCAGGCAGATGTTTTGGTGTTGAATCGATAGCGTGGCCGGCATGCGCCTGCCACTACCGGGAGGACCGCGATGGCCGCTGTAATCGAACCCACTGACAAGGGCCTGTACTGCGCGGCAGGGGATTTCCATATCGACCCGTGGCGGCCGGTCGAGCGGGCCCTGATTACCCATGCCCATGCCGACCATGCCCGCAGCGGCCATGGCCACTACTGGGCCACCGCACAGAGCGCGCCCATCCTTTACAAGCGCCTGGGCCGCGGTATCGAACTCACGCCTATCGAGTACGGCGACGAACTCAGCTTTGGCGAAGCCCGCGTGTCGTTTCACCCGGCCGGACATGTGCTGGGCTCGGCCCAGATCCGTGTAGAAGTCGACGGCGAGGTCTGGGTGGCCTCGGGCGACTACAAGCGCGACGGCGACCCGACCTGCACGGATTTCGAAGTCGTGCCCTGCGATACCTTCATCACCGAGGCCACGTTCGCGCTGCCCGTGTATCGCTGGGCCGACACCGCCGACGTGGCGGCCGATATACGTGCCTGGTGGCAGGCAAACGCGAATGCCGGCAAGACCAGCGTGTTGTTTTCGTACTCGCTGGGCAAGGCCCAGCGCCTGCTCGCCGAACTGGCACGCCTGACCGACGAAACGGTCTATCTGCACGGCGCGCTGGTGCCCTTGACCGAGATCTATCGCGAGGCCGGCGTTGCCATGCTACCCACCGAGCCGGTCAGCGCCCAGGATCGCAAGGCCGATTTCGCCGGCGCGCTGGTCATGGCGCCGCCGTCGGCGGCCGGCTCGCGCTGGATGCGGCGCTTCAAACACCACGAAACCGGTTTTGCCTCGGGCTGGATGCGTATTCGCGGCAATCGCCGCCGACGCGGCTACGACCGCGGCTTCGTGCTCTCCGATCACGCCGACTGGCCGGGCCTGATCCGTACCATCGAGCAAACCGGTGCCCGCCGCGTGTTGGCCACCCATGGCCGCACCGACGTGCTCGTGGCTTATCTGCGCGAGCGCGGCATCGATGCCGCGCCACTGGTCACCGAATATGCCGACAGCCTGGAGGCCGAAGACGGTTGAGCCGCCAGCGGCGCGCTCTGCCGATGGCCGGCACGGGTGCGTTATGCTGAGCCATTGTCCGCGATTTCGAATAGGCGCAACGCATGTCGAAAACCACGGCCGCCAAGGGCGGCATCGGGCCTAGCCCCGGTTCGTACAGGCGCGCTCCAAGCGATCGCGGCGTTGAGCGTACGGCGTGCACCATGCGTCCGAGCGTTTCGCCGGCCGGGTCCAAGCGCTGATGAGCAGCGCGCTGGGGGCAGATACGTCGAGCCCGGTGGGCGCCGATGCCGCAGCCGATCGCGACGAGCGCGAGCGCCTGCAGCTGCAGCGCATGGAACGGGCGCTGGTACGCGCCTGGCTGGCCGCACCCTCGACGGTCGCGCAATCCGACTACGAATGCCTGCGCTATGCCCTGGGCATGGCACGCCTGCATGTATTTCGTATTCCCGGCACGCGGCGCGATATCCACGTCGATGCCGCGCGCATCATGCCGCTGCGCGCCTGGCTTCTGGAACATCTTTACGATCGGCTGCGCGGCTCGGCGA
>NZ_CAXGSH010000109.1:0-11575 GCF_964012375.1 uncultured Salinisphaera sp. | reverse complement strand
CCAAGCTTGACCTGCCAATAAGGCAGGCGCTGCGCTTGGACGCCTTGCCGCACCGCCTGTGAGGACGCGAACGCGATCCGTGAGAGGTTTATGCAGAGCTTCCCTAGCGCCGGGGTCCGCTGCTCGGGCCGCGCGTCTTCTTGACCGCGCCCATCAGCCCAAAGCCGATGATCACCGCCACGCCGACGCCAATCCAGACCGGCGGCGCGCTCAGTGCGTAGGCACCGTAGGCCAGCGCGCCAGCGACGATGACGATACCAATCATGTAGATCGCAAAATTCGACATCGACTATTCCCCAACAACGTGGCGCTTACGGCGCCCGCAATACGTTTCTACTCAGCCGTCGCCGTATGCAGCGGGCCGCTTTGTTTGCTGTAGTAGCGAGCCAGCGCCTTGATCTGCGCATCGCTCATGCCTTGAACCTGCCCGGCCATGATCGCGTTTTCACGATCGCCGTCGCGGTAGGCCTTGATCGTATGCACCAGATAATCCTGGTGCTGACCGGCGATGACGGGGAAGTTCGGCGTCTGCGATACCCCGTTCTTGCCATGACAACTCGCACAGGTCTGGGTGGTCTGAGATACCCAGTCGTTGCCAGCCGGCTTGTCGTTGCCGTGATCTTCCTGGGCGGCAATCGAACCGGCAAAACCGCACAGCGCCAGACAGATCAAACCGCGTGAAACTGCATGTCTCATGTAGATACGCCCCGCCATTACGGTTTCTGCTGCGACAGATACGCCGCAATGTCCTTGATGTCCTGATCGCTCAGGCTCGACGCCTGGGCGTGCATGGTCGAATGCTTGCGTGCACCGCTGCGATACGACTTCAGCGCCGACTCGATATAAGCCGCATGCTGGCCGGCGATCTTGGGCACGTGGTAGGTCGGGTAGGCATTGTTGTAATCGGGAATGCCGTGGCAGCCGATACAGGTATAGAAACGATCCTTACCTGCTGCGGCATCGCCGGCCGCGTCACCGCCATCGGACTGGGCGAACGCAGGGCCATACACGAAGGCGCAACAAACCAAGGCCGCCAGGGCCTTACGCCAACTTTGAATCATCGAAATCTCCCGAAAACAGCCTGCGCCATAGAGCGCGGCGCAGCGATATGCTCTTGTAAAACCGCGCGCGAGTCAATTCGCCGGCTACCGTCAATCCTGTTCGTCGTCCCCGCGCAACGGCTCGACCACTTGGGCAACGCTGGCATTGAGGCTGAACGCCGAGCGTGCGTTTGCGCCGCGCGTGCGCCCCAGGTCCCTTTCGTCGAGCTGCAGCAGCACCAGCTGGGCCACGCCACCCGAGCGCCCGCCGGCGGGGCCGGACCAGACGCCGATACGCGGCTCGCCTGTGCCACTACGCGGGAGACCGCCCCCATAGATGCCGCGCAACGGCTCCGGCATGAGCGCCTGTGCGCCCTCATCCAGCGGCGACGTACTCAGCTGCACATCCAGCCATGTACGCCAGCGTTTGGCGGCCAGCTGCTCCAGCGGCTGGGCGGGCAAACGCTCGATGACGTTACGCGCCACCGCCGCGGCCGCATTGCGACCGTGTCGAATCAGCCCGCGCGACTCGCCCGAGTCCAAGGCCAGACGCTTGCGTTCGGCGCCGGCCGGCGGCATGCGCAGCGCGCCGTCGAAGTGGGCACGCAGGCGCAGCGCCTCGCCCTGACCACGCGGCGTAGCGCTGATCGCAACCGTTGCGGTCAACCAGGGCGTACCTCCGTATGGGCTGGGCAAGCGCAGTTGTACGGTCGTATCCCGAGGAGCTGCGGCGGCGACGTTCGGCTCGATCAGACGACGCACGCGCCGGCGAATGCGGTTGAACATGATTCGAAGCACGCCAAATACGAATTGTGACTCTATAATGACGCATTACGGACCTCGTCATGAATAACACTCGCCAGTTTTTCGTCAGCGGCCGCGTACAGGGCGTGGGCTTTCGCGAGGCTACACGCAAACGCGCCGATGAGCTTGGTATGGCCGGCTGGGTTCGCAACCTCGCCGACGGCCGCGTTGAAGTGCAGGCCAGCGCAGGCGACGACACCCTCGACACCCTGGAGCGCTGGCTGCACGACGGCCCGGCGCCGGCCCGGGTCGAGCACGTCGAAAGCCATGCCGTGGAAGGCACGCAGAGCCTGCCCAGGCCGTTCGCCGTTCGTTGATTCGGGCCGTTTGGCGGCCCCCGAGATAGATATTTTCAATGCCCCACCAAACCGATGACACCGTCTTGCCGCGCTGGGCGTGGCTGGGCGTACCGCTGGCGATCTATTTCGCCCACTATGTAGCGCGCGCTGTGCTTGACGCGCCGGTCTACGACGCCTGGCTTTTGCACGAGTCGGGGCTGACCGAGGTGGGCACGGTCGTCGTACTGGCGATGGCCTGTATCGGCGGGGTGGTGGCCACGGTCTGGGCATTTCAGCGCGGCGATCGTGTCCTGGCCGGCTTTTTTGCGCTATTCAGCCTGGGCTGCCTGTATTTCGGCGGCGAGGAAGCCAGCTGGGGCCAGCACTGGTTCGGCTGGGCGACGCCGGATCAGTGGCGCGCCTTGAACAATCAGGCCGAAACGAACCTGCACAACTCGAACTCACTGGCGGGATCGCTTCTGGACCAGCTGCCGCGCAATCTGCTGGCTATTGCCATGCTCGTGGGCGGCTGTATTCTGCCGATCCGGCGCTGGCTACGCGGCCGCAGCTATGCCCAAGGCAGCTTCGGTTACTGGGCCATGCCCACGTTCGACTGCGTGGTGATAGGCTTCGTCGCGCCGCTGGCCTCGATCCCCGAAAAGCTGTTCGAAGCGGCCCTGGGCGATGTGCCCTACCCGTTCGATATTGACGGGGGCGAAGTCAAGGAGCTGATGTTCGCCGTGTTCCTGTGCCTGTATATCGTCACGGTGCTGGTTCGCATACGTCGCAAGGCGATCACGCCTCGCCCATCCGCGGCCTGACCACGGGCGGCGGCAAAAAAGAAAGGCCCGAATCGGGAGGGCAGCCGATCCGGGCCTTGAAGAGCAGCGCCGCTCGGGGGAAAGCGACGCCACCATCGCAACGTCATCGCTCGGGTAGGATGTACGCTGCGTTGGCGCAAAAACCGGTGAAGGGGGGACACCGATTCTGCGAAGAGCGGCGAGGTATTGCGCCCCGCCGGCTTCGAGACGAATTATAGGTAAAGCACATCGCTATTCATAATTGCATTTCTTATCACTATGAATAGTGTTGCACTATACACATATTTTTATCAGCTGATACAGCCCTTTATAGTGATCCGGAGTCACCGATGAGCGCGTCAACCGCCCTCGACAACACGCCGACAGCGCGCGAAGCGACCAAGCGTCGGACCTTTGCCATCATTTCGCACCCCGATGCCGGCAAGACCACGCTGACCGAAAAGCTGCTGCTGTTCGGCGGCGCGATCCAGCTCGCCGGCACGGTCAAGGGGCGCAAGGCATCGCGTCATGCCACCTCCGACTGGATGGCCATGGAGCAGTCGCGCGGCATTTCCGTGACCACCTCGGTGATGCAGTTCCCCTATAACGAACGCATCGTCAATCTGCTCGACACGCCGGGCCACGAGGACTTCTCGGAAGACACCTACCGCACGCTCACGGCCGTGGACAGCGCGCTCATGGTCATCGACATCGCCAAGGGCGTCGAGCCGCGCACGATCAAGCTCATGGAGGTCTGTCGGCTGCGCACCACGCCGATCTTCACCTTCATCAACAAGATGGACCGCGAGGGCCGCCCGCCGCTGGAGGTACTCGACGAGGTCGAGGAGGTCCTGGGTATCAGCTGTGCGCCGATCACCTGGCCGATCGGCATGGGCAGCCAGTTCAAGGGCGTGTATCACCTGCTCGAAGACAAGGTGCACCTCTATGAAGGCACCGACAACGAGGCCGGCGGCAAGACCGTCACCCTCGACGGCCTCGACGACCCGCGCCTGAAGGATATCGCCGGCATCTTCTACGACGACCTGCTCGAGGAAATCGAGCTGGTGCGCGAGGCCGGCGACGGCTTCGACTTGGACATGTATCTGGCCGGCGAGCTCACGCCGGTGTTCTTCGGTTCGGCGGTGAACAATTTCGGTATTCGTCCGTTGCTCGATGCATTCGTGGAATGGGCGCCGGCGCCGATTCCGCGGGCGACCACCAGCCGCGAAGTGGCCCCCACCGAAGAGCCGCTGTCGGGCTTCGTGTTCAAGATTCAGGCGAATATGGACCCGCAGCATCGCGACCGTATCGCCTTCATGCGCGTGTGCTCCGGGCATTACGAAAAAGGCATGAAGATGCAGCACCTGCGCGCCGGCAAGGAGATTCGCGTCAACGACGCCATCACCTTCATGGCCAATCGCCGCGAGGCCGCGGAAACCGCCTGGCCGGGCGACATCATCGGCATCCACAACCACGGCACCATCGCCATCGGCGACTGCTTCTCCCAGGGCGAGGATCTTCAGTTCACGGGCATCCCCAACTTCGCGCCGGAGCTGTTCCAGCGCGTGGTGCTGCGCGACCCGCTCAAGGCCAAGGCCCTGCACAAGGGCCTCGACCAGCTCTGTGAGGAAGGCGCGACCCAGGTGTTTCGTCCGATCAACAACAACGACGTGATTCTGGGCGCGGTCGGCGTACTGCAGTTCGACGTGGTCGCCGAACGGCTCAAGAACGAATACGGCGTGAACGCCACCTTCGAGCCCATCAACGTGCATACCGCACGCTGGATCTACGGCGACGAGCGCGAGATCCGGCGCTTTCGCGACCGCATGGACGACGGCGTGGCCGAGGATCACGGCGGCGCGCTGGTGTATCTCGCGCCCACCCGGGTCAAGCTTCAGCTCACCGAAGAACGCTGGCCGGAGATCACCTTCGCGGCCACCCGCGAGTACAACGCCAACTGATCCTCGGGCAGCGCTCGGCCGATGAAGGAGTCGATCCGCGTTCGTCGCTTTCGCGAAGGCGACGAAGCGGCCCTATTCGAGATCTTTCATTCGGCCGTGCATCGCATCGCCGTCGTCGACTACACGCGGCGCCAGATCGAGGCCTGGGCGCCGCGCACACTTGATGCGCTAGCCTGGCGCGACGCTATGCGGACCCTCGCCCCGTTCGTGGCCCTGCGCGGCGAACAGCCGGTCGGCTATGCCGATCTGCAGGGCAACGGCTATATCGATCACTTTTTCGTTTCCGGCCACCACCCGCGCCAGGGTATTGGCGGGCTGCTGATGGCCCGGCTCGAAGCCGAGGCCGAACGACGACACCTACAGGCCATGTGCGCCGATGTCAGTCGCACCGCCGAGCCGTTTTTCGCCCGCTACGGCTTCGAGGTCGTCGAACGCCGCAGTCGCCGTCTGCGTGGCGAGGAACTCGCCAACGCGTATATGCGCAAGCTGCTGCGCTCGGAAACCGCTGTATAACCTATCGCGGCCGCGCCAGCGTGCTTTGCGCATGGCTGGCAGAAAAACGCGGAAGTAGCGTGGCACGCCAACCCGGCGCGCGCGAAATCCCGGCCATTGAAGCGGCTCGCTCTCGAATGCGAGCCGCGAGACGTGTTGCAGAGATCTCTAGTCGTCGTCGGCCACGGTTTCCAAATAGATATCGGCCCGGGCGAGCAGCTCCGCTTCGCGGGCGAGATCGGCCTGGGTGAGCGGACGCTCCTCCAGCCACTCGGCCTCGCAGTGCAGGTAGATATCGCCGTCTTCCACGTTCAGCCAGGCCGGCGGCGCCATGTCCGGGTCGCGGCCGCGGTGCAAAATCACCGCCAGCCGCAGCACCAGCGCCAGCCGATAGGCCAGCGCGCGCCAGTCTTCGGGCAGCGCGTCCACCAGATCGGCACGAAACCGCCCGCGATGCAGGCGCACAAGGGTGGCGAGTACCGCCTGGTCGGTGCGCGAGAACCCCTGCAGATCGGCGTTTCGCAGAATGTATTCACCGTGCTTGTGATAACCCTTGTGGGAAATCGCCAGACCGATTTCGTGCAACAACGCTGCCCAGCGCAGCAGTCGCGGCGCCATGCCGGTAACCCGTTCGTCGTCGTAATCGCCGAGCAGCGCGATCGCGGTCGCGGCCACGCGTTCGGCCTGGGCATGATCGACGTCGTAGCGGTGGCTGGCGGCAATCACGCCGTCTTCGCGCGCGTCGTGATCGTGCAGCCGGCCTAAAAGGTCGGCCACTACGCCTTCGCGCAGCGCCTTGTCGGAGACGCGCATCGCCTCGATGCCCAGGCTTTCGAACAGCCCGGTCAGCACCGCCAGCCCGCCCGGGAAAATCGCCCGGCGCTCGTCGGACACGCCGGGCAGATCGAGCTTGTCCACCTTGCCGGCCTTGAGCACGGCACGCGCCAGCGCCTTCAGGTCTGCCGGTGTAATGGTTTCGTCCGCCTTGGTCGCCCCTGCGGCACGCAGAATCGACTTCACGCTGCCCGATGCCCCGATCGCCAGATCCCAGCCGGCCCGACGATAGGCACGCGCGATGGGTTCGACGGTCAGGCGTGCATCGGTCACTGCGGCCTGCCAGGCCTTGCGCGTGATCTTGCCGTTGCCGAAGAAGCGTTGCATCTGCACGACCGCGCCCAGCGACAGGCTTTCCACGAGCTCCGGTCTTGCCAGCTCGCCGACGATCACTTCGGTTGAGCCGCCGCCGATGTCGATCACCAGGCGCCGCGGATGGTCGTTGCCCAGATCCTGGATCACCCCGCCATAGATCAGACGGGCCTCTTCGGCCCCGTAGATCACCTCCACCGGGTGGCCCAGCGCAGCGCTGGCCTCGGCCAGGAACGCATCGGAATCGCGCGCGCGGCGTAGGGTGTTGGTACCCACTGCGCGCACATGACCCGGGGCAATGCCTTGCAGACGCTGACCGAATCGCTCCAGACACGCCAGCGCACGGGCGGCGGCATCCGGGTCGAGACGGCGATCAGCGCTCAAGCCGCCGGCCAGGCGCACCGACTCCTTGAGCCGATCGACCACATGCAGCTTGCCGCCATCATCGCGGACCACGATCATGTGAAAGCTGTTCGATCCCAGATCGACAGCGGCGACGGTCTGCGGGGCCGGCGCGGCCGCCTCGCTTTCGCTCGTGCGATTCATGGGGCTATCTTAAGCGCGCCGGCCGGGGCGCCGATAAGGGAATCGATGAACACGGGCAAACAGAGGCACGAAAGAATGGCGCGAGCGATTATGTCGCAACGGCGCGCTGGGTTGTACCCACGATTGCTGCTGGTGCTGGTAATCGTCGTACTTGCCGGCTGTGCGAGTCAGCCCAGCTATCGGACCGACGCCTCCTATGCGCGCGCCAGCAAGAGCCAATATCCCGACCAGGGCGCGATGATCGATGCCCTGTTCGACTACTATCACCAGTGGCGTGGCGTGCCGTATCGCCATGGCGGCGTGGATCGCAGCGGCATCGATTGCTCTGCATTTGTCGCCCGTACCATGCGCGAACTCGAGTCGTTGAATCTGCCGCGTACAACCGGCGCTCAGGCACAAATCGGCCAGCCAATCTCAGCCGGCGATCTCTCGCCAGGCGATCTGGTGTTCTTCAAGACCGGCTACAGCAGCCGGCATGTCGGCATCTATGTGGGCGCCGGGCGTTTCATGCATGCCTCCACCAGCCAGGGCGTGACCATGTCCCGGCTCGACAACATCTACTGGCGCAGCCATTACTGGCAGTCACGCCGCCTGCTCACCCAGACGTACTGAAAGCAGCGACGGCGGCATTCCACACATGAGCGAGACTTCGTCCCCGGACCTGCGTACGCGTCTGCGCGAGATCATCTTCGGTACCGACACCCGCGCCGGGCGCACCTTCGACATCGTGCTGCTGGTGGTGATCGTAGCCAGCGTGATCAACCTCATGCTGGTTTCGGTGGCCGCGATCGAGGCTCGATTCGGGGCCGTGCTGCATGCCCTGGAATGGCTGTTCACCGTCTTGTTCAGCATCGAATACGTCGTGCGTATCTACGCCGCACGGCGACGCTGGGCCTATATCCGCAGCTTCTACGGCATTATCGATCTGTTGTCCGTGCTGCCCTTGTATCTGGCCCTGCTGCTGCCGTCGGCGCATTATTTCGTGGCCGTGCGCGCACTGCGCGTCATGCGTATTTTTCGCGTACTCAAGCTCGTACGCTATGCCAACGATGCCAACGTCCTTACGCGCTCGCTACGTCATGCCCAGCGCAAGATGCAGATCTTTCTGGGCGTACTGGCACTGGTGACGATCATCCTCGGCGCGCTGATGTATGTCGTCGAAGGGCCGCCCCACGGCTTCACCAGCATCCCCCGCAGCATGTACTGGGCGGTGGTGACGATCACCACGGTTGGCTACGGCGATATCGCCCCGGGTACGCCGCTCGGTCAGGCGATTGCCGGCATCGCCATCATGCTCGGCTATGCCCTGCTCGCGGTCACCGGCGGCATTATCACCGCCGAGCTGACCAACGAGATATCCAACCAGCGCCAGCTGCGTCAATGCCCGCATTGCGAGCGCAGCGGACACGAGATCGATGCGCACTACTGCAAGTTCTGCGGCGGCCACCTGGACAAGGACGATCACGACGATCCGCCCGCCGACAAGGAACAGGCCGCCGACCGCGACAAACTCGACTAGCCGGTTCGCCACCACGCAGTCCTGCGCCGCATTCGGTCAGCAACGTCCGCGAATAGAGTCGCACCGCGCAAATGCAAAGACGGGATCAGACCATCTCGGCCGCTCGCCAGCACAGCGCACAGCCTGGATGGGTCAAGCGCACTCCCGAAACTATACGACGCGCGGCCTTCTTACCCCGGCATAGAAATAGACGACTTTTCGGGTTGATGGCGCGCGTGTGCGAATACAAGCGCGCCACGGCCAACGGCCGGCAAGCCCTTGAAAGCAGCTGCCGCAGTCCGCTGTTTTGGCGGCGGATTGATAAACCACTCCGCCATGGCTAGCCCGCCTTGTCCACAGCCGGCGGCCCCAGAGCAATCCACACGCCTGCTCGACGCTCGTGCATAAACGACGGACATAAAAAAGCCCGTCGCCGGGACGGGCTTTTTATCCAGTCGGCATGCGCGCCGCTAGGCGGAGCGCGGCTCCGAACGCACCTGCTCGATCAGGCGATGCGAGACCGAACTGCGCAGCATTTCGTAGGCTCGTTCGATGGCTCGATCCAGGCCCTCGTGGCGAATCTTGAACTTCGCGTGGGCACGGGCCTTGAGCTGCTCGACGCTCGGCAACTCCGGCAGTTCGATCTCTGCCAGATAGGCTTCCGCCGAATCCCATTTGTCGCGTGCATGCGAGCGCAGGTCTTCGAGGACATGACTGCCTTCCCAGCGCGCGCGGATGTTGCGACTGATGCGATCGGCCGAAAAGCCTTCCGCGATATAGATCGCGCACTTGTCGATGATCTTCTGGGTCGGTGCCTTCTCGTTGGCGAGAATGGTCTTGGGCGGCTGACGCAGATCCCAGACCAGGCCGACCTTGGAAAGACCCAGCAACAGGTAATAGGTGGTATCGATCTCCCACCAGAAGAAGCCGTTGCGGGCCGCCGCGGGATAGTAGTGGTGGTTGTTATGCCAGCCCTCACCCATGGTCAGCAGTGCCAGGAACCAGTTGTTGCGGGAATCGTCGCCGGTAAGGTAGCGCTGCTTGCCAATCACGTGGTTGAGCGAGTTGATCGTGAACGTGGCGTGATAGACGAGCACGGTCGACAGCACGAAGCCCGACACCAGGCCGGCCCAGCCGCCGACGACGAAACACAGCCCGGCCACGATCAGCGCCGGCAGGAACTGGTGGCGCTCGATCCAGCGGATCTCCGGATACTTGGAGAAGTCCTTGATCAGATCCATGTCGGCATGCGAGCGGGCTTCGCGATACACCCAGCCCACATGGGAGTCGAAAAAGCCGTACTGACGCGGCGAATGCGAGTCGGCCGGCATATCGGAATCGCGATGATGTTCGCGGTGCTTGGCTGCCCACCAGAGCGGGCCACGCTGCAGTGCCGCCGAACCGACAAAGGCCAGCACGAACTGGAAAGCGCGGCTGGTCTTGTAGCCGCGATGCGAGAAATAGCGATGGTAGCCCGCCGTGATGGCGAACACCCGCGCCACGTACAGCCCGACACACAGCGCGATCGACGTCGCGGTGAAGCCGGTCCACCAGATGCCGATCAGCGCGACGTGCAGCAGCGCGAACGGGATGAATTCGACCCAGTTGAACTTGTCGTCCAGCTCGGGGTTGGCAGGATACTTCCTTTCTGCGGACATCGCGTTGTTCGCCTCACGAATTGCGGTATTACGTTGCAGTGCACAACTGTTCACTACAACAAAAGTATGCGCTAAATAGGAACGATTTTCAATGAAACCGTATTTTGAATAACGGCAGCTCGCGCCCCCTGTTCAACGTTTTGATAACGCATCGGTAAGTGCAGGCGTTTGTTCTGGATCAATCCAGCGCAGCGAAATCGAACAGGTCGCGATCGGCCATCTGCGACGGTGCAATACGGGTCATGGAACGAAATATACGTTCGCTGCGGCCGGGATCGATGCGCTCCCAGTCGGCAAGCATGGCCTTGATGTTCTGACGCTGCAGGTTGGCCTGCGAGCCGCACAGATTGCAGGGGATGATCGGATACTGATTCAGCCGTGCGTATTTTTCGATATCGCGCTCGCTGCAGTAGGACAACGGCCGGATGACCACGTTCTCGCCGTCGTCGGAACGCAGTTTGGGCGGCATGCCGGCCATGCGCGCGCCGTGGAACATGTTCAGGAACATGGTTTCAACGATGTCGTCGCGATGGTGACCGAGCGCGATCCGATTAAAGCCGTTTTCGCGGGCATAGCGATAGAGAATGCCGCGCCGCAGGCGCGAACACAGCCCGCACATGGTCGCGCCTTCGGGTACCTTCTCGGTGACCACGCTATACGTATCGCGCTCGAGTATTTCGTAGTCGACGCCGAGCTTGTCCAGATAGGCCGGCAGGATATGTTCGGGGAAGCCGGGCTGCTTCTGGTCCAGGTTCACCGCGCGCAGCTCGAAACGCACGGGCGCGACCTCCTGCAGATAGCGCAGCATGTCGAGCATGGTGTAGCTGTCCTTGCCTCCGGACAGACAAACCATGATGCGATCGCCGTCGCGGATCATGTCGTAGTCGGTCACGGCCTGGCCGGTCAGGCGCTTGAGCCGCTTGGCGAGCTTGTTCGCCCCGACCGAGCCCGGCGTCAGGCCGGCCGGCGGGCGGGTATCGAGTACCGGAATATCGGACATGGCGCGTTGCCTGGCGTTGCCATCAATCGAAAACGATGCGCGTCATTGTACGCATGCGCCGACGCGACTACAGCGCGGCGCGGGCGGCTCAGGCGTGGGCCAGCAGCTGCTGCATCACACGCCGGCTCTCGGCCACGTAGTGGCCGCCGAACAAACGGGCATGGTTGAGCAGGTGATAGAGCTGATAGAGCGGGCGCCGCACATGGCGATAGCCGTCGCTCATCGGCCAGGCGCCCCAGTAGGCCTCGAAGAACAGCGGCGAAAAGCCGCCAAACAGCTCGGCCATGGCCAGGTCGGTTTCGCGATCGCCGTAATAGACGGCGGGATCGAACAGCACCGGCACGCCGTTTGC